>VXXH01000420.1 GCA_009835515.1 Candidatus Poribacteria bacterium | reverse complement strand
GTGCAGGATGTAGACAGTTGGTTCAGTTCTTATCGTTTCACATATTGTATTTACTACAAAACCGCCCGTACAGCGACTGAAAAGATGGACATGCTTAGTCTTGGTGCTGAAGGGACAATTAGCGATATAGCGATAAAACTCCGTGAGATTTTCAGCAATTTTGAAAGTGTACTGCCATCGGAAATTCGGGCCACTGTCTAAACCAAGATTGTGATATAATGACAATCTAAATGATTTGCAGCAAAATCTCTTCAAAAAAACGACGAGTAAATTGCGGAGGAAGTGATGTCCAGTACGGTGAAAGAAATAGAGATCCTAAATGCCGACGATGCTGAACTGATGCGGATCAGCCGAGAAGGCACATTGTCCCTGAATCTCAACGAGATGAAGACGATCCAGACCCATTTCGGCGCGTTAGGACGCAACCCAACCGATGTAGAGATAGAGACCATCGCACAAACATGGTCTGAACATTGCGTTCACAAAACGTTCAAAAGCATCATCCTTTATTCCGAAGACGGAAAAGCACCAGAACAGATTGACGGCTTGTTTCCAACCTACATTCAGCGCGCAACTGAAGAGATTGACAAACCGTGGTGTGTCTCCGTCTTTTCAGATAATGCCGGTATCATTGAATTTGACGAGACATTCAATCTCGTCTTCAAAGTAGAAACACATAACCATCCGTCAGCGATTGAGCCTTATGGTGGGGCAGGCACTGGCATCGGCGGCGTCATCCGAGATTCACTCGGCACCGGGCTTGGTGCGAAACCGATTCTGAATACGGATGTCTTCTGCTTCGGAATGCCGGATACGCCTTACGCTGAGTTACCGAAAGGCACGCTCCACCCGAAACGCGTCTTTAAAGGCGTTGTCGCTGGCGTGCGTGATTACGGCAACCGGATGGGGATCCCCACCGCAAACGGTGCCATCCTTTTTGATTCCCGCTATACCGCGAACCCACTCGTCTTCTGCGGAAATGTCGGTTTAATACCGAGAAACAGGTGCGAAAAATCCGTTGAACCCGGTGATCTGGTCGTGGCTATCGGCGGACAGACAGGACGCGACGGCATTCACGGCGCTACCTTTTCCTCCGCTGAATTGGACGATACCTCTGAAAGTCTCGGCAGTGTCGTGCAAATCGGCAACCCCATCATGGAGAAGAAGATCGTCGATGCGTTGCTACAAGCGCGCGACCGTAACCTCTATCGTTCGATAACCGATTGCGGGGCAGGCGGGTTCTCGTCCGCTGTCGGTGAGATGGGAGAACCCGTGGGTGCCGAGGTACATCTCGAACGCGTCTCCCTGAAATATGAAGGACTCGCGCCGTGGGAAATTTGGCTCTCCGAAGCACAAGAGCGGATGGTTATCGCTGTGCCACCCGAAAATCTACCGGAACTCATGGAGATATGCGAGGCGGAAGTCGTTGAAGCCACAGTCCTCGGGACTTTCACGGATACGCATAAGCTACAAGTCTTCTATGAAGGCGCGATAGTTGCCGATTTAGAGATGGAGTTCCTACACAACGGACTCCCGAAACCCGTGAAACAGGCGGTTTGGCATCCGCCGGAGCATCCTGAGATGCCATCGCGAGACGAAACAACACAGAACTATACCGACGATCTAAAACAACTCCTTGCAAGCCCGAATATCGCGAGCAAAGAATCCGTCATTCGGCAATACGATCACGAGGTCCAAGGCGGTATGGTTATCAATCCACTCGTCGGTGTAGCAAACGACGGACCAAGCGATGCGTGCGTCGTCACGCCAGTTTTGGGCAGTCGAAAAGGCGTTATCGTCGCCAACGGTATCAACCCAAAATATAGCGACGTGGACCCGTATCTCAGTGCCGCTGCAGCGATTGATGAGGCTTTACGAAACATAGTCGCTGTCGGTGGCAGTCTTGAAAAGACCGCATTACTTGATAACTTCTGCTGGGGGAACCCAGACAAACCCGACCGTCTCGGTGAATTAGTCCGCGCCGCGAAAGCGTGTTATGACATCGCGACCGCCTACGGCACGCCCTACATCTCTGGCAAAGACAGTCTCTATAACGAATATCGCGACACAACAACCGGCGAGCAACGCGCGATTCCGTCAACGCTCCTTATTTCCGCGATTTGTGTCATCCCAGACATCCGCCACGCCGTTACAATGGATGTGAAGGCTCCCGGTAATTTCATCTATGTCGTCGGCAACACCTACACTGAATTAGGCGGTTCACACTACTTCGGTATCCACGGGTTTATCGGAAACACCGCACCTGCCATCCGACCCGATGAAGGTAAATTAACAATGGAACGACTCAGCACGGCTATCAACAACGGATGGGTGCGTTCCTGCCACGACTGTTCCGAAGGCGGGATCGGTGTCGCAGCGGCAGAGATGGCATTTGCTGGCGGATACGGGATGTCTCTGCACCTCGATGACATTCCCACAGGCGACGAGATTACCGCTGACGACTATCTCCTCTTTTCAGAGTCAAACAGCCGTTTCATTGTAGAAATTGAGCCGCAACACCGAGACGCTTTTGAAACCCACATGGCAGGCATACCGATAGGCTGCCTCGGCAGTGTCACAGATGCACAGGAATTCGTCATCAAAGGACGGACAGGACACTCAATCATCAAAACTTCAATTGATATTCTCAAATCTGCATGGCAAACACCATTGCATTCGTAACTTTTAAGCAAGACGCGTGTTTAATTCATTAGGGCTCACGTATCCCATCTTAAAGTCCCCCTGATAAGGGGGATTTAGGGGGTTTCAAAGTCCCACTGACAACAAGGTTTCAAAGTCCCACTGATAAGGCAGATTTAGGGGGTTTCAAAGTCCCACTGATAAGGCAGATTTAGGGGGTTTCAAAGTCCCACTGACAACAAGGTTTCAAAGTCCCCCTGATAAGGGGGATTTAGGGGGTTTAAAGGACAAAAATGACGGAACCTAAAGTACTCATCTTACGAACCGCAGGGACTAACTGTGATGCAGAAACAGACACGGCGTTTCAACTCGCCGGTGCTGACACCGCGTTAGTCCACATCCAAAACCTGATATCCAGCAAAGTTAACCTAACCGACTATCAGATCCTCGCGATTCCGGGCGGTTTCTCCTACGGCGACGATATCGCAGCCGGTATTCTACTGGCAATCGAGATGAAACACAAATTGACGGACATGCTGCATCAGTTCGTCGCAGACGGTAAACTCGTCATCGGGATATGCAATGGATTCCAAGTATTGGTACGGACAGGCTTGTTGCCGGGCACAGATGCATCCGCAGAGATGACGCAACGCTCGACACTCGCAATGAACACCTCCGCAAAATTTGAGTGCCGATGGGTAGATTTAGAAACCCAAGAAAGTCCGTGTGTCTTTACCAAAGGGGTCAAACCACGTGTCTATCTGCCCGTCGCGCATGCTGAAGGACGGTTCACTGCACCAGCAGATGTGTTGGCTGAATTAGAAACGCACAATCAAGTTGTGTTTCGGTATGCAGAAAGCAAATATCCGAGCAATCCGAACGGTTCAGATGCCGATATTGCCGGTATCTGCGACGCAACAGGCAGAATCTTCGGTCTAATGCCACACCCGGAACGGTTCTTGACGAAATGGAATCACCCACGCTGGACACGGCTCGCAGAAACACAGGATACCGACTCTGAAGCAGGCGACGG
>VXXH01000600.1 GCA_009835515.1 Candidatus Poribacteria bacterium | reverse complement strand
GTCTTGCGGGACAGGTGTATGAAATCCCCTTTAATCTCTGTTAGACGCAAAAAATTCAATTAGGTTGATAAAAATTACAGAAAAACACAAGGCATGTGATACTGCTACAGTGCGCGGTGGTAAACCGCGCCTGCAGCTTATAGAACTAAGACTTAACCGATGTCTCCATTAGCAACCATCGTCAGCAAAGCCGAATCATCTACTGTGAGCGGTAAATTAATCTTTGCCCGCCGCCGACTCGACTCATACGTCGCGAAAATGAGTTCCGCCCCCTGAAGTGCTTTGCGGCCGCTGAGTTCTGGCTCACGTCCAGTCTTAACGCTGTCAATAAGGTCAAGGACAGAGAAAACTGTATCATCGCCTTTCGGGATGTCGCTTAAATCAGGCGTTTCCCAACCGTCAGACCCCGCGCGTAGCAGGCGGACCGGGGTGCCACCACCGACATCAATAATACCTTCAGTGCCGATGAGACGATTCGAGAACCCTTTTAAAGAGGTGCCACCGGTTGTCAATAAGCCCTCGACACCGTTTTTCCAGCGAAACCACGATAGGCCACTCGTCTCAACCTGCGTCCCGAAGACGAGTTTCTCTTCTGCTACATCTATTTGACCGATTACCCAGTCAACAGGTTCGTCGTTATTATAAAAAAGGAACATATCAAACCAATGTGTTCCCCAGTCAAGCAGATTTGGACATGAACCTTCAAGTCGGCGAAGTTCACCGATTGCCCCTTCATTTGCCAGTTGTCTTGCCTTAATGAATTGTGCGCCGAAACGGCGTTGGTGGCAGAACGTTATCACCACGTCGTTATCCACACACGCCTGATAGAGTGCTTTGGCATCGCCCCAAGTCGGTGCCATCGGTTTCTCAGAATGGATGGCTTTAATGTCGCTGTTGGCAGCAGCGATAACCATGTCTCTGTGAAGCGCAATCCACGTGCAGACGCTGACAAAATCGAGCGATTCTTTAGCCAGCATCTCTTCATAACTTTCGTAGGTATTGGGCACCTCAAACTGCTCCGCGAAAGCGTTCCTTGCGTCTTCAATCGGATCGGAACACGCCACGATCTCAACATCTGGAGATGCTTGATACCCGCGTGCATGGGCGCGCCCACGTCCACCACAACCAATAATACCTGCTTTAAAAGTTGTCATAGTAATTCCTTTCGGCGCGATGCAGAGATCACGTCTATAATTTTTAAGTGAGTTGACTCAAAAGTGTGTCGTCCAAATAGATACCCTCAGCAAGATGTACTGTCCGTTGACGGTAAGCTCGCTCACCGGGGATTAGAATTTCTGTAATTCCTGATTCTCTTCGATTTTCCTTGACGCGTGCGATGAGCCTATCAACTTCTGTTTTGAATTGTGCCAACGGCACAAAGCTTGTCGGATCTATCACAATAATAAGTAGACCGTAATTGGTACCGGGCGGCGGAATTGTCGCAGCGTTGACCAAGACACCCGCAAGGGTTTGCGTTACGAGTGCAAGTCCAAACCCTTTATGACCACCAAACGGACGGACACTCCCCTTCAATGCTGCATCAGCGTTGGTTGTCGACTCACCGGTTGTATCAAATGCAAGTCCTTCGGGGATTGCGATACCATCTTGCATAGCGACCAGCAGATCGCCATTAGTGATCGCAGCGGTAGACATATCAAATAGAAGTGGTACTGTATTAGAGGGGATTCCGACAGCGATTGGGTTTGTTCCTAAGAGAGCCTCCGTGCCACCTTCGGGTGTAATACGGGGCAGACAATCCGCAAAAAGCAATCCAACAACATCCGCTTTTCGCGCCATATCAACATAATATCCCGCCATGCCGCAGTGTGATGTATTATAAACGCCAACGATGCTCGCGCCGTTGCGCCTCGCGCGTTCAATTGCAAGTTCCATTGCCCGATAGGCAACAAGATAGCCGGGTTGGTTACCGCCATCCATCCGAACGCACATTCCGGCTTCCATGTCAACCTGAATCTCAGTCCGTCCATCTTGTTCATAACGGTTCTTGATTCCGGTTAACCGAATAAAGCCGTGTGTTTTTCGCCCGCGGAGTTCGGCTTCCAATAGAATATCGGCGATAATCGCGGCATCGGTTTCGGACATCTCACTTTTTATTAAAAAGGTTTCCGCGAGTTCTCGCGCATCAGCAACGGAAATATGCACGTTGTCGCTCCATTTCTTTGGTCCGGCAATTTAATTCAAGTTTTTTGACTTTATGGGACAGGCAGTACGCCGTTAATACCGTTAGGGTGGACACGGCCAATGGATGCCACGCTGTCCCGAGAATCCCGGACCAGCAGAGGGACTATACGTCTGATCAGGTAGCCCAGCGAGTGTGTCACCCTGAACCCAGTTTAGATCTGTTCCGTAGAATTCATTAACAAGACGGTTCGTCAACCGCTCTCGGACCTTAGCGTGTTCCTGTGAATCCGCAAGATTATTTAATTCCTTCGGATCCGCTTGCAAGTCGAAGAGTTGCAAACAGTTCCCGACAGCATAGTAGATGAGTTTGAAACGACCCTCATGAATCATCCGAGTTGCCTCCATATCCTCACCATCACCATATTGTCCATACAACCATTCCCGTCTTTCTTCGCCTATCATCGGAATACCTTCAACCGTGTCGGGGATGTCGAGTCCAGCGAGGTAAAGTAATGTCGGCATTACATCCTGCCACCCGACAAGCCGTTCATCAATGAGGTGGTGCCCTACTCTCTCATCGCCTGCAACTCCTACTAACAGCATCGGCACATTGGCAGAATCTTCATAAAAGAGTCGTTTTGACCAAAGCCTATGGTTACCGAGCATGTCCCCGTGGTCGGAGGTAAACAAGAGAATCGTGTTGTCCAACATACCCTCTTCCCGCAATGTGCCGATTACCACGCGAAGTTGATGGTCGATGTGTGTGCAAAGCGCGTAAAACGCTTGGCGCGCCGATCGAATCAAATTCTCCGTAAAATGCGCGTATTTTCCTTGTATCAATTTTAGCGTGAATGGCAACTTTTCTGTATCTTGTGCCCATTCACTCCAATAGGGCATGTCTACGCCAATATCGCGGTACATATCCAAATAACACTGAAGTGGTGCCAAGGGTGGATGTGGATGACAATAAGAAAGATACCAGAATCCAGGGCGGGTCGGGTCACGCCTTTTAATCATCCGGACCATCTGCTGCGTGGTCCAGTTTGTCTGGTGATAATCTTCAGGAAGGTGCCACGGTCTGTTAAGATAGTCATTATTGGACATGCCATGTGCGAACTGTTGGCCGGCATAACCGCTATCGCCAAGGAACAGCTCATAGTCATCTACCGCACCATCCTGAATACGGCCTTCTTCTACTAACAATACATCATCAAACCCGATGCGACTGCGTTGGGGGTGGACATGTAATTTGCCAGCAGCGTAAGCCTGATAGCCGGCATCCCGAAAGGTCTGAGCAAGTGTTGGAAGTCCGTCTAAGCTTAAACTCTCGTCGAAACGCGGAGCCCTACCAGTCATCAATGTCTTTCGCGCGGGGGCACACACCGGACACTCGCTGTACGCGCGTGTGAAGCGCGTACCACTACGGGCAAGTGCGTCCAGTGTTGGTGTTTGAATAGTGGGGTGTCCACTAACACCTAATAGCGAGTTTGGCCAATGATCCGTTGTAATTAGAAGTACATGCGATTTATTGC
>VXXH01000710.1 GCA_009835515.1 Candidatus Poribacteria bacterium | reverse complement strand
AAGCGCGCTTGAATGGGGTTCAAGAGGTCGCTGGTTCGAATCCAGTCGCCCCGATCTCTGATATATAATTTGATTTGTCGGCGTTCCGATCACACGCCGCGCAGCAAACAGCAAAGAAAGGGGGAGTTGTAGTAGTGGATAAGTCGTACATTAATGTTGGCATCTTAGGCTGGGGTACCGTCGGCACCGGTGTTTCCAAGATCCTATTAAATCAGAATACGCTCATTGCCAAAAACAGCGGCATTGAATTACACCTAAAAAAAATAGTCAAACGAACACTCCCTGCAACGCGAGAGGGCGTTGAGCTTCCCGCGGACTGCCTGACAACTAATCCTACAGAAGTCGTTGACAATCCAGATATTGATATCGTCGTCGAGTTGATTGGCGGTGTCACGGATGCACACACGCTCATTAAACGCGCGATCCAAAACGGTAAACATGTCGTCACAGCAAATAAAGCCCTGCTGGCAGAACATGGCGGCGAATTGTTCCAACTCGCCTCAGAGCATCAAGTGAGTCTCAATTTTGAAGCAAGCACTGCCGGTGGCATCCCAATTATCAAAACGCTCCAAGAAAGCTTCGCAGGCAACCAAATCCACTCCCTCTACGGCATTGTAAATGGCACTTGTAACTATATCCTAACTGAGATGCATGAACGCAGTGTTGATTTCTCGGACATCCTTAAAGCTGCGCAGGATAAAGGATATGCCGAAGCTGATCCAACATTTGATGTTGAAGGTATTGACGCTGCACAGAAACTCATTCTTCTGATTGCCCTTGCCTATCGGAGCAATATCTCGCTATCGCAATTTCACGTCGAGGGCATTACCAACATCACGCAAAAAGAGATCCAATATGCGCGCGAACTCGGTTACGTTATTAAACTGCTCGCCATAGCGAAGTTAAGCGGTGGCAACCGTGTAGAGGCGCGCGTGCACCCGACGCTCGTGCCGGAACGGAGTCTGTTGGCGAACGTCGGCGGCGCATTCAATGCGGTCTGCGTCATTGGTGATGCAGTCGGTCCCACGCTTTTTTATGGACAGGGCGCGGGTGAGATGCCGACGGCGAGTGCTGTGGTTGCAGACATTATTGACGCGGGAAAATCCGTGCGACAAGGTACAAGTACACCCATTTCGCGAGCGTGGCTTGCTGGGGCACAAGCAGAAGTTGATGTGTCTCCGATTGACGATATAGAGACGCGCTACTATCTCCGTTTTGTAGTTGCGGATCGTCCTGGGGTGCTCGCGAAAATCGGGACCATTCTGGGGAACTGGCAGATTAGCATTGCCTCTGTCATTCAAAAGGATCCGCACGGTATGGATACTGTGTCGCTCGTTATGCTGACACACAGTGCGCGGGAAAAGAATATGAAAGCCGCCCTTGCCAAGATTCGGACGCTTGAAGATGTGAAAGGTGACACCCAACTTATTAGAATCGAGGAAGAAGTCGATTTTTAATTTTCCTAACGACAGCCCGCGTGTTCGCCACCGTTGTATAACAAGGCAAACCTGAAGACTGCCCGATAGATGCTTGAGGTAAAATTCAACATGAAGGACGGCGTAAGAGACACGTTAGTGTTCGACATGAAAGACCTTCGACACGAGGACTTCAAGGCATACGAAGCACTTGTGCCGCCCGCTCCGCTCGGTTTGAACTATGAAGAGGTAGAATTTCTTACCCCGTTGTCCTGTGCAGTCCGTCTGTTTCGTCAAGGCGAGGACAATATTTATGTGACAGCGGATATAGAAACGAAAGTTTTGGTAGAATGCGGACGCTGTATCACGCCGTTTGAGGTGGACATAGCCACAGCGTTTGCGCTGCTATTCTCTATCGGTAGCGAATCGTCAGAAGAGCGTGAGGCAGATGAACGATATTATGATGGGGAAACTTTAGATATTTCAGAAGACGTTCGGCAAGCACTTGTCTTGGAAATACCGACCTGGCCGCTCTGTTCGGAAACATGCGAAGGGTTGTGCCCACAATGTGGTGCGGAACTCAATATTAGCGCGTGTTCCTGCGAACCAACGGATGATGCACCAGCGTCTACCTCTAATCCGTTTGCGGTTCTATCAAAAATGCTCGAAAAGAGTTGAGACCGTAACAGATACAGGACTTACGCAAATTTAGCACGCGATGGTAGATTTTTTAGTTTTAAACCCCCTAAATCCCCCTTATCAGGGGACTTTAAGAGGAAAGGCGTAAGCCCTAAAGAAACCCCCTAAATCCCCCTTATCAGGGGGACTTTAAGAGGAAAGGCATAAGCCCTAAAGTATATAGAATTGTGGGAATGAACTTCAGCTTGCGACGACCAGGACCACAAAGAATTGTAAGGAGATAACCGATGGCGCATCCAAAACGGAAAACGTCAAAATCGAAAAAAAGAATGCGGCGGAGCCATAACGCGCTCTACGATAAAGCAACAAGCGTCTGTTCATATTGCGGAGAAACGATCATTTCGCATCGTGTCTGCTCCGGGTGTGGACATTACAACGGACGACCTGTGCTAAAATCCACTGACGAGGCGTAGGTAAGGTGTCGGTAGAAAAACCGACGGGATTTCCACAGCAGCAAGTCTCGGCTTGCCAATAAGGGCTTACAACGCCAAAAACGCCAAGAGAGACATAATGACGCAACTTCGACATGCAACCATCACCGGAACAGGTTCTTACCTTCCTGAACAGGTTGTTACCAACTTTGATATAGAAAAAATGGTGGATACGAGTGACGAATGGATTCGTCAACGCACAGGCATTACCGAACGACGTATCGCTGAAGACGATGTCGCTACATCAGATCTCTGTGTACATGCCGCCCGATGGGCAATTAAGAATGCGAATATCGACCCACTTGACATCGAGATGATTCTCGTTGCTACCGTGACACCTGATACGTTTTTTCCGTCAACAGCGTGCTATGTCCAGAAAGGCATCGGTGCGAAGAATGCCGCCGCGATGGATTTATCTGCTGCGTGTGCCGGTTTCCTTTATGGGCTGGATTTAGCTGATGGTATGATTAAATCTGGACGCTATAATACTATTCTTGTCATCGGTGGTGAAGTTTTTAACAACATCATCGACTGGGAGGATAGAAGTACCTGTGTCCTTTTTGGAGATGGCGCGGGTGCTGCTATCGTCCAAGCCACGGATGAACCTAAGGGGATTCTTGCATCTTATATCGGGTCGGATGGGGATTATGCGGATATTGATCTCCTTGGCATCCCAGCAGGTGGATCCAGAATGCCGATCACCGCAGAAGTGCTCGCCGAAAAAAGGGACAAACTTCAGATGAATGGCCGAGAAGTCTTTAAACTCGGGGTGCGACTTATGCCCGAAGCTGCACAACGCGTTCTACAAAAAGCAAATGTGAGCGTTGAAGATATCGATCTGTTGATCCCACATCAAGCGAATTTACGCATCATTGAGGCAGTCGGTGACAGACTCGGCGTACCGAGAGAGAAGGTCTATATTAACGTTGATAAATACGGTAATACCTCCGCAGCAACGGTGATTATCGCTTTGGATGAGGCAATTCGCGAAGGGCGTGCAAAGCCAGGTGATCTACTTCTGTTTGTGACTTTTGGCGCGGGTTTAACATGGGGAAGCACACTCCTGCGGCTGTAACTGAAAACTCAATGTCGTTCAAACACATCAGTGGTTCCTCTCGTCTCTCTTGTGACT
>VXXH01000126.1 GCA_009835515.1 Candidatus Poribacteria bacterium | reverse complement strand
CCCAGGACCTCAATCTTTCCTTGTGTGGTAACGTTCCCGTAACGTTCATTGACGCGATTAAAACAGCGCAGTAGCGTCGTTTTTCCACATCCAGAAGGACCGATAAGGGATGTTATCTGACCGTCTGGTATTTTCACGTTGACATCAATGAGTGCCTGAAAATCGCCATACCAAAGGTTGAGATTTTCGGTTTCAATGCTATGATTTATGGGCGTAGTTTGCGCATCCATATTGTAATTATAATGAAATCTAAAAATAAGTAAACATTTATTAGTAAGCGCGCTTTGTAAGTGCGCCCACTGGTGGGGTCTCGTTAATTGTAAAATCTACTGTAGCCGTCAAAGTATTTCTTCGCAGCGTGCCTGCTGGATTTTCTAAATGATTTATCCAAAGGTGCCATTGACGTAGTCATAAGTCGCTTGATTTGTCGGATTATCGGAAAAGATTACATCCGTCGTGTCAATCTCAATAAGATCACCGTTAAGAAAAAAGGCGGTGCGGTTCGCTAACCGTTTTGCCTGTTGCACCAAATTCGTAACGAGCAAAATTGTCATTTCTGTCTGTAAAGTCTTGAGGACTTCTTCAATACGCATGGTTGTGACAGGATCAATAGCGATAGAAAATTCGTCGAGGCACAGAATTTCCGGTTGATGTGAAAGTGCCCGCGCGATTGTCAGACGTTGCTGTTGTCCACCTGACAATTTGGTGCCGAGCGTATCCAAACGGTCTTTCACTTCGTCCCAGAGTGCCGCTTGCTGTAGACAGCGTTCAACGATTTCATCCAATTCAGACTTCGTGCGAAGCCCTGCTGTCCGCGGTGCGAAAGCGACGTTATCGTATACGGAGAGCGGTAAACCGACCGGCAGAGGTAGCACCATACCGATGCGTCGGCGCAATTCATACACATCGCCAATTGTGTCGATATCCACGCCATCTAATTTGACGGAACCTTGCACCGTTGCCTCCGGTGTGAATTCTAAGGTTCTGTTGATGACTTTTAGGAGCGTCGTTTTACCGGACTGTGCTGGACCGATAATACTGAGAATCTCGTTTGGGTGAACATCAAAGGAAATTCCGTTCAGTGCAGGCTTGTTTCCGTAATGGACCTGTAGGTCGGAAATCTCTATTTTATTTTCCACGTTTTCCCCGTTTGCCTAATTTTCTTGTTCTTCATCTTCTTTCTCACCCTCCTCTGATTTTTCGCGTTCCACGCGGGCTTCTGTTAAGGCCGAAGCTAACAAGCCGGACGGAATTGCTATTAAACCTACCCCGACAAGCGCGACGAGCGCGGTGAAAAGTCTCCCGCCAGAGGTTGTCGGATAGACATCCCCATAACCGATTGTGGTTAATGTCACAACAGACCACCACATTGAATCAAGAATAGAACCGAATGCCTCAGGTTGCGCGTTTCTTTCAAAAAAGTGGATGCCGCAGGCAGCGAGGTATACAAACATCAACGATAAGATTACCAGTGCTAAAAGCTCCTGTTGAATTTCACGTAGTGCCGCTCCGAGCCGATCTACGGCTAAAATAAACCGCGTCGCCTTAAATATTCTGAAAATTCGCAAGAACCGAAGTATCCGTAATACGCGAAACCCCGGCACGAGGAACAGAGATGGTAAAATGGCGATCAGGTCAATTAGACCATAGAAACTAAAAACGAAATCCCGTTTCTTTGGTTCAATATAGACGCGCAGGACATATTCTATCGAAAACAGTACCAGAAAAGCCACGTCCAGGACAATGAAATGGGTTGCATAAGGATCCACCTCCAATTGCTGTCTATCGGATTCAATGACAAAAACAACAGCAGAAGCGAGAATCAGAAATTGGATAATCCCAGTAAATACACTTCCTTCAACAATTGCGCGTAATTTTTCTTTTCTGTCCATGAACCTTCCTGCCTGTGATAGCACCCACATGCTCAAGCGTGGAGCTTCGGCTTCATAGCAACTGCGATACATAGTGGGACAATAGGTAAGCCCAACTCTATTATAGGGAGCTGTGATCAAAGCCCCTTGTCCCTACCACTTCTTCCGGGTTCGGAGATAAACCCTTAGTACAATTGCCGCTGCGTTGATGAGTAACACACTGCCTACAAGCACGACAGCAGTGCCATAAGGGATGCCTTCCGTAACGTCTGGAACCTGTGTTGAAATCGTGAAGAGATGGAGTGATAGTGCCATGCACTGCTCAGTTATATTATAAGCGAAAAGGTTTCCTTCTGCAATAGCTTTATAAAAGACAGCCCCGGTAAACATAATGGGTGCTGTTTCGCCTGCTGCACGAGACACTTGCAGAATCACACCCGTCAAAATACCGCTGATTGAGTTTGGGATGACAATACGACGGATGGTTTGCCATCGCGTCGCCCCGAGGTTCCAACACGCTTCCCGGAACGACATCGGCACGGCCTTTAAAGCCTCCGTTGTGCTTGCGATGATAACAGGGAGCGTCATGATCGCCAATGTGAGCGACGCTGCTAAGATCGATTCACCCAGCCTCGCAAAGAGCACAAATGCCCCGACACCGAACAAGGCATGGACGATGCTTGGTACACCAGCGAGGTTGACAACAGCCAAGTTCGTGATACGCGTAAACCAACTCTCACGGGCATACTCATTGAGGTAGACTGCCGCGAACACGCCAATGGGAGCAGATACCAACAGAGAGACGACGACCAAGTAAATTGTGCCAAGAAAAGGTGCCCAGATCCCGCCTGCACGCATGTTATCCTTCGGATTCGCAAAAATGAATTCAAGCGAGAGCACCGGGAGTGCCTTGTAGAGAAGATAACCCACAATGAGAAGCAGCGGAATAATCATCAGACTCGTCATCACGAGGAAGAAAATCCGCATCACATTTTCGATCCACCGTTTCTGTTTACCGATTTCTGTTTCTGTGAACATTGTTTCTGGCGATACCTGTATATCCGTGTTCATATTTCCCTATGATTCTTGAGGCTTTATAACAGCGAGTTTTGGCTTGCGCCCCATGTCCAAAAATTGCTGGCTAAAATAATAGTTAGGATTTACGCATACCGCTCTTTTGTAGTATAGGAAACTGTTGGTCTCCTGTACCAAGAGAACATCCGCGTTTTTTCCAAGCACCCGACTTAACAGTGTGGGCTAAAATCACAATTGCGTAACTCCTAATGGTATTACTCCTGGCGGATGCCTTTGATGACTAAATCAGCGATGAGGTTGACGACAAACGTAATGGTAAAGAGCAGAATGCCGATGATGAAAAGGACCTGATAGTGTTCGTCGCCTCTTGCGACTTCGCCAAGTTCCGCGGCGATTGTTGCTGTGAGTGTACGAATCCAAGAGAGGGGTCCAGATGGAATGTTAACGGAGTGTCCTGTCGCCATGAGGACTGCCATGGTTTCACCGATAGAGCGAGCAGCACCGAGCAGCACGGCTGCCAATAACCCATTCTTTGCCGCGGGTAGTAGTACGCGGTAGACCACTTGCCATCGAGTTGCTCCGAGTGCTTCCGCCGCTTCACGATAGGAGTCGGGAACAGCCTTGAGTGCATCTTCTGCTATAGAAACGATAATAGGCACACTCATCAACGCCAACATGATACTGCCGTTCAACATCGTTAAACCGATCGGGGCATTGAATACCGCGATAATCAGTTGATTCATCAAGGTCAATCCGATGAACCCCCACACAAC
>VXXH01000415.1 GCA_009835515.1 Candidatus Poribacteria bacterium | reverse complement strand
CTTTTTTATAGGCAACACCTAAAATTAATAGTTTTGATCCGTTAAGGGGTTTACGCTGGAGATTCAAGGCGTGGCTTATTTTCTCTACCACGTATTTCGGCATTTCACTGTTAATTTCGCTGGCAAGTTCAATGAACCGAGCATGATATTGATACTTCTGTGCCTTCCAAGAAAGGTAATGCGGATCGACGGGGATACAGTGCCCGCCGAGTCCGGGACCCGGATAGAACGGCATAAATCCGAACGGTTTCGTAGCAGCGGCATCAACGATTTCCCAGACATCCAAATCCATACGGTCGCAAATCAGGGCGACCTCGTTGATTAATCCGATATTAACGCTCCGAAACGTGTTTTCCAGCAACTTCACCATCTCAGCTGTCCGAGATGAAGATACCGTATGTGTTTTATTGATAAATTGGGCATAAAAAGTTTGGGCAACTTGCGTACAGCACTGTGTAACCCCTCCGATAATCTTAGGGGTATTTGTCATATAGTAGGTACTGTTTCCAGGCTCAATACGTTCCGGGGAGAAAGCGAGATAGAAATCGCGCCCTACTTCCCGGGTTTGAGTGGATGCGTTTTTGTTGAAATGGGTGGTGAGCATTGGTAGCACAAACTCTTCAGTTGTGCCGGGGTAGGTGGTACTCTCAAGGACAATCAACTGTTCAGAATGGAGATACTGAGCGACCTGTTCCACTGCAGCAAGGATAAACTGCATATCGGGTGTACGGTTTTCACGTAGCGGTGTCGGTACGCAGATGTTGACTGTGTCTAATTCCTGAAGCACACTGAAGTCTGTGGTTACCTGAATCTGTCGAGACGTAATCAAGGGCGCGAGGGCTGTATTGGCGACATCGGGGACATCTGATATACCCTGCTTCAACCGTTCAATTTTTTGCGTACAAATATCAATACCTGTAACTCGGAAGCCCGCACTCGCAATCGCAACCATAAGGGGTAGCCCAACATAGCCAAGCCCAATGACACCCGCGTGAGCAGTCCGGGTTTCTATTTTTTCAAGTATCATTTTTTAGTAGCCAGCGCGTCGCTGTATAGAGGTCAATGAAAATTTTTCCGGGGCGGTGTCGGTTTTCATCAGCCCACCCACAAGGTTCGGTATTAATGTAGTGGTAATAACTCTCCTGTCCAAGTCCCGTCAAAACGAGCAATGCTTTGGTTCCAACGCACCGTCCCGCCTGAATATCTGTTGTTGAATCGCCAATCAGATATGCACTTGACAGTTCAATATTATGCTCACGTACAGCGCGTATTAACATACCGGGTTTCGGCTTTCGACACTCGCATCCTGCCTTGGGATGGTGTGGGCAGTAATAAATCGCATCAATTCGACCACCTGTTTCCGTAATTTTGGAAACCATTCGGGAGTGGATATCCTTCAAATCCTCTTCCGAGAAAAGTCCTCTCCCAATCCCCGCTTGATTGGTTACGACAATGATACGATAACCACTTTGCGTCAGTTCCCGAATCGCTTTCCGTGAGTTTGGAATGAAAGAGAATTCTGACCATCTTCGGACATAGCCCATGTTCGGTGGATTTCGGTTGATAACGCCATCTCGATCCAGGAAGACTGTTTTCATTGCGAAGTCTCCGTGTATTCCTGAGATAGACGTTCTGTTCCTATAGCGTTCAGCAGCTCCTTTGGTGTAACGGTCGCACACCCCATTTTCTCAACAGCAATCCCGCCAGCGAGGCTCGACAATACCGCAGCACTGTAAAAATCGGCGTTTGCAGCGAGGGCAAGTGTGAAAACTGCAACGGCAGTGTCCCCCGCACCTGTCACATCTGTTACAATGCTTGAGTGCGGTGGTAGGTGTTCTACTCGCAGGCTACCATCAGGCTTGCGTTCAAACAGCGACATGCCCTTCGCCTCGCGTGTGATTAACAAGGCTTTAAGTGATAATTGGTTTATAATTTTTTCACCGACACTGAGAAGCTGCTCGACATCCGTGACCTCAGCGTTCACTGCGGATCCAGCCTCCTTGTGATTTGGCGTAACAGCAGTTACGCCTTTATAATGCCAGAAGTTATCCCGTTTCGGATCAACAATAATCGGTATATCGTAAGGTCGGGCATGTTTCATGACATCCCTGATGAGTTGCGCGTTGATCACGCCTTTATCGTAATCAGCAAAGATAATCGCATCACTCGCTGGCAGCTGAGAGACCACACTGTTCAATAGATGCTCCTGTATACCTATAGAGACTTCCTGTTTGGATTCTCTATCAATGCGGAGTAGATGATGTCCTGAATCACGCTCGTGTCCGGCAAAAGTCGTGGTACCAGCACGTGCAACCACACGTGTTTTGGTGCTTGTGGGTCGCCCGGAATCTATACTGATCCCAGTGGTGGCAAGATTCATTTCGGTTAGCATCTGGACTAACTTTTCGCCTTCGCTGTCCTTCCCGACGACACCGACCAGAATCGCGTCGCCACCCAAGCTGGCGACATTCTGTGCGACATTTGCCGCGCCTCCGCATCCGGTCTTTTCTGCCTCGATTTCAAATACGGGTACAGGGGCTTCAGGCGAAATTCGGTTTACATCCCCCCAGATATACGCGTCCACGATGATATCACCGATAATCATTACCCGTCTGCCTTGGAGTTGTGCAAAAATAGTTTTTAAGTTCACAACACTATATTAACATAAATCCATAGGTTAAAGCAACAACCATTATTTTTTGAAGGGAAACAAAACGATTTACAACGAACCTAATATAACGTCGGTCCGGCTTAAGCATGTAGATTCGGTTGAACCGAAATTTACTGAGAACTGCACAAAGCAGATGACTTTCAAACCTCCAGAAACCTGAAATCGTCAAAACACGAGTGAAGTCCAACGTGTCCTCTAAGGAGGTGTTATGGCAGTGAAAACGAACCTTAAAATAATCATTGGTATCGTTGGTGTCCTTGCGGTTGGATTCATTGGATTTCAAGTACTGAAGACCCAATCGCCTGGTATAGAAGAGGCGCGACGGGTAATCAAAGTAGTTAAACCAGAGGACAGACAAATCACTATGCCTCCGTTTGTTGCGCACACTTCTGAAACAAGAACGAAAACACAACAAGACGATGCAAACATCAAACTTCCTGAGATAGGAACGCTACCTGTACCAGAAAAGGTACCTACGGCTCAGAGCGGCGATGCTGAAATTAGCGAATTTCAAGCATGGCTATCTTCAGTCCTTGAGCAGGAAGCTGAGGATCCTGTTGCGGAAACAGAACAACTGGATCTCAATGCTGAAGATGATGAAATTGATTACGATTTAGAGAGATCTGCAATCAAATCCGTTATCCATGATCAGTGGCGGAATAATCTCGAAGCTTACGATATTCAAGGATATATGTCCGCGATATGGGCAGACAACTTCTTTTATGCCAGTGACATGGGCACCCCCGATAATCCAGATGATGATATGATATTTCGCGGTGGGCAACAGGAGCGCGAAGGGACGTTGAGGATGTTCGATGTAACTCAGAATATCGAACTGAACCTCTATAAGAATGGAGATATCGAATTTTTGAGCGACACCCTTGCTATGGCTGACTACGATTACGATCTCAGACTCGGCTTAGCACATGAGGATCAATCCAATCCTTCAGGACGCATGGTTTTTATTTTGGAACTTCGTGAAAAAGGGGAATGGCGTATTCTTGAATGG
>VXXH01000815.1 GCA_009835515.1 Candidatus Poribacteria bacterium | reverse complement strand
TTTGAAGGTGACTCGGAAGACGCATCTTGAAACGATAACCACGTCAAGATTGAAGGCGGATCGAAGTGGGTTAAAGGCAAATTCGGAGATGCAATCCATTTGGATGCTACTGCTTATGTCGAACTACAGGTCTCCGACTCTCTCCATGGGGACATCTTCAAATCAGACCCGTTCACAATTTCCGCATGGATTAATCCGAACTTTGAAGGCACCACGTGGGAGCATATTTGGCGGAGTCTACCCGGTGCTTCTGGACACAATACTTTCTTCCTCAACAAAGACCAAGGACTCCTCTCTTGGCGCGGGCAGGTCGGTGGCTGGACAGTCCTATGCCAGAGCGATGGAGGAATCGTTGAAAAGGATAAGTGGATGCACGTAGCCGTCACAGGCGATGGCGATAAATTTAAAATTTATGCCGACGGTGAGAATGTCGCCGAAACCGACTTCCAAGAAACCCGTGGTGAAAATGTCACTTACCGCATCGGCGGCACAGGTGGCGAGACATTCGCCGGTTTAATGGACGATTACGCAGTCTTCACCCGCGATCTGGACGAGGACGAAATCGGTCTGATAATGGAGGGCGTTGAGACGTTCTTACCCGTCGAACCGAAAGGTAAACTCGCAACACAATGGGCAGCCCTCAAACGCTAATTTCAGAACCAGTGGGTGCGGTTTGCAACCGCATCTACTGACAACTGAAAACCATTAACCAAAGGAAACGAACCGTTGCCAAAGAACAAAACCGAAGCAGATATAAACCAACCGACACTTTTTCCATCCGGGGACGAGGAACACTTAGACATCTCTACACTTGAAAACTGGCTATTGGATGCCGCGAATAGGATTCGAGGCGCGAGCGATGCCCCGAAATTCAAGGATTTTATCCTACCTTTAATCTTCTACAAACGGCTCTCTGATGTATTTGATGACGAATTCGCGAAACAGGTCGAGGAATTCGGTGATGAAGCATTCGCACGAGAGATTGTCGCAGCCGACCATAAAGATGCGCTGGAGAATGAACGTCCGCCGATTGTCCGTTTTTACATTCCGGAGGAATACCGTTGGGAGGCACTTCGCAACCACGCCGCCGATGGTAATTTGGGGCAGTTTGTCACCGATGCGATGCGTGAGATTGCACGCGTCAATCCACGCTTGGAGGGTGTCATTAATGTAAAAGACTTCAACGAAAGCCAGAGCGGACAACGTACGCTTGACGAGGAACGACTGGAGGCACTGATTGAAGTGTTGAGTCGGCATCGGCTGGGACTGCAAGACACAGAGCCGGACATCCTTGGGCGTGCGTATGAATATCTGTTGCGGAAGTTCGCTGAAGGACAGGGACAGAGTGCTGGTGAATTCTATACACCGAAAGAGGTTGGGTGGTTAATGGCGCGTCTCATTGACCCCGAACCCTATACCACCATTTACGACCCGGCGTGCGGCTCAGGCGGTCTGCTTATCAAACCCCGTTTACTGTTTGAGCAGACGCACCCCGATCAAAAGAGTCAAGCTCCTCAAATCTACGGACAGGAACTGACGCACACTACCTATGCGATGGCGAAAATGAACGCCTTCCTGCACGATTTTACCGACGCAGATGTACAAATCGGCGACACCTTCCGCAATCCCCGTTTTGTTGAGAATAATTCAGCACTGCAACGTTTTGACTATGTACTCGCTAATCCGATGTGGAATCAGAAGGAGTATAACGACGCTTTTTACGAGAACGATAACTGGAACCGATTTTCGGACGGTATCGCGCCGAGTTCCTCAGCGGATTGGGGGTGGGTGCAGCACATGCTCGCCTCCTTAAAGGAAACTGGACGCGCAGCGATTGTGCTGGATACCGGTGCAGTCTCTCGTGGTTCTGGGAGCAAGAACACCGATCGGGAGCGCGATATCCGTAAAAAGTTTGTTGAGAAAGACCTGATTGAAGGCGTGGTCCTTCTACCCGAAAACCTGTTTTACAACACAAGCGCGCCGGGCATCGTTTTACTGCTGAACCGTAACAAGCCAGAAGAACGCAAAGACCAAATCTTACTCATCAACCTCTCTCAGCATTTTGAGAAGGGAAAACCGAAAAACATCCTCACCGATGATGCAATTGCAGCAGCGACAGAGGTCTATCAAGCGTGGGAGTCTCGTGAGAAGTTGAGCAATGTTATCACGTTAGAAGATGCCCAAAAAACCGATTGCAACCTGAGTCCCTCCCAATTTGTAGACGTAGGCGACAAAGTAGAACACCGTCCAGTGAACGAAATTCTTGCAGACTTAACAGAAGCACGCATCACCCGCGAAAAGGCAGATAAGGTATTGGAAGACGTGTTAGCACAGCTTAGCTTACAGTGAAATCCCATTAGTAGTTTCGGACTTAATAAGTTTTGTGGAATACCGATATGCTTGGGTTCTTCTAAACCTTACTGTCATTGATTTTTGCTTGATTTTTTTGTAGTGAAAACGATATAATAGGGG
This sequence comes from Candidatus Poribacteria bacterium, assembly GCA_009835515.1. GTDB lineage: Bacteria > Poribacteria > WGA-4E > WGA-4E > WGA-3G > WGA-3G. The sequence goes on along the minus strand of VXXH01000815.1, from coordinate 1,210 downwards.
TATCTTCTTCATCGGGAAGACAGTCACCATAGAAACGTAACATGACCAAGGAGTAGGTTATGGATTTATCAAAAGAAAAAAATTCCTCCTTACCCATATCAGCCGTGGACCTGTTCTGTGGTGTTGGTGGTCTGACGTATGGTCTTCAACAAGCAGGTATAAATGTTGTTGCCGGACTTGATGTTGACGAAACGTGTAAGTACGCCTTTGAGGAAAACAACCCCTTTCCAGAAAAAAATAAAGCAAAGTTTATCTCAAAGGACATTCGTGAATTTACGGGTGCTGAACTTTCGGCATTATATCCAGAAGATAGCATCAAGATTCTCGTCGGGTGTGCCCCGTGTCAACCTTTTTCTGCTCATACGCGAAAGAATAAGGATCGAAGTTCGGATGAGCGATGGAGTTTACTTGATGACTTTGGAAGATTGGTCGAAAAGGTGAACCCTCATCTGATAGCCTTTGAGAATGTACCCCTCATCAGGAAAGAGAATATCTTTAGGAACTTTTGTAATAAACTTCGTTCCCTCTATTATTATTTGCATCCAGAATTAATGGTCTACTGTCCTGGCTACGGTGTCCCCCAAAAGCGGCAGCGTCTGGTGCTAATTGCCTCGACTTGGGATAACTTTGAATTTCGTCCAAAAACCCACTCCAGTTCTCCAGAGGATGGATTGCTCCCTTTCCAAACTGTTAAAGATGCCATTGGTGACCTCCGTGAAATTGATGATGGTGAGGTGTCTGAATCAGACCCGCTTCATCGCTCAAGGAAACTAACTGAAATAAATAAAAAACGTATTAAGCAATCAAATCCTGGTGGGACATGGAAAGATTGGGATGAGGAGTTGCGTTTACCGTGTCACCAAAAGCCTTCGGGGAAAGGGTATACAACGGTTTATGGTCGTATGGAATGGGAGGATCTGGCTCCAACAATAACCACACAATTTAACAATTTGGGCAGCGGACGATTCGGGCATCCCAAACAGCACAGAGCTCTTTCACTTCGAGAGGGTGCCCTTCTGCAAACGTTCCCAGAAGATTACAAGTTTATTGAACCCAATTCGCCAATCACAGTGAGTCGCATAGCGTCCTACATCGGAAATGCTGTTCCTGTCCAACTTGCAAAAGTTATAGGCGAAAGTATACAGAAACATGTAAAGGAAAACGTAAATGGAGACACCTAAAAAGTATCAGATGACTATTAATCTTAACG
>VXXH01000112.1 GCA_009835515.1 Candidatus Poribacteria bacterium | reverse complement strand
GGTTTACATTGATGGGTAAGGACGGGCAAGGTTGCCCGTCCGGTGTGTTTCTCAGTTAGTGTACGACCGCTTCGGAACCGAGGTTTTCCTGAATCCATGTTCGGAGTGGGACATCTTTTTCCCCGGGAGAGGTATACCCCATGCCGCCCGTGCTTTTACCCAAAATCTGCTGTCGAATTGGATCGGCGTGCTCCATGACGTGTTCCACTGTCATATCATCGCGAGGTTGGAGCCAGCGGTAACTATAGCCGTAGAAAAGTACCTTGCGCATGATGTCGGAGGTATTACGTCCAGCTGCGTGCCAGAGTCTCCGATCGAAAAAGACAGCGGTTCCTGGTTTCGCGAATATAGGTGTGGCGTTCTCAGGATCCGCGGTGCTGTCTTCTGGCATTTCTACCTTGTTTAGTCGGTGGCTGCCGGGTATTGCGGAGAAATTACCCCGTCCCGGTACCGATGTATCCGTCAAGAAATAGGCGACCTTCAACGATACACGCGGGCGCGGGTTGCCTTCCAATTCAATATTGAGTCTTCCACTGTCTTGGTGCCATCCGAGTCGTTTCTGTTTATCATGTTCTTCGGGTGGCAGCGGTGGTAGCACAATTAGATGTGAATGGTAGAGTTTGATGTTCCATCCTAAAATTCCCCACACTTTTGGAAACGTTGTGTGCCAATCCAGCAACTCGATAAAACTCTCATCTCTACCCACGAAGTCAAGAAGGTTGAAACGTGCGTCGGGTGGGAGTTCGTCTTTGTCCAAGTGCTCGGCACCGACGCGATCGACAGCGGCAATTAACTTCTCAACCATCTCTTGTGGGATGGCATCTTCAACGACCAAAAAGCCGTTTTCCTCAAAATGCTGTTTTTCTGTTTCGGTCAAACAGTGTTCTAAACATAGCGGATTCATTGTGTTCCCCCATGAAAGATGCTTTGGTTTGCGAAAAGTTTATACTGATTTTGAAATTTCGTCAACGTGAAAAATATATGTAATCGGTTATCGGTTGTTAGGACAAAGTGGAAACCATTGGTTGTTAGCTATCAGCAGTCAGCAAGGGCGTTAATGAGAAATTAGGAAATTTTCGGACTCCACCTGTTTCGCTCGCTGGACAGCGCGCCATCTCCGCCAAAAATTCACGCTTGCAGTAAAAAGAAACCCTACACCAATCATGCCGACGATCGTACCGCCTAACATCAATTCAGGATTTACTGCAACGCTATAAACTGCGCCTCCGATGAGAACGAAGGCAATCAGGGCATCTTTAAAACTGTTTCTTTGTGCCCGTTTCTGAAGGAGTTGTAGATTGGCGAGTTTCTTTTTTTTCATATAGTCAATAAGTGGCTCTACGGGAACATGCACCGACTCGGCTTGCCCGGGTGGCACCGCTCCGACACAGCGAAATCCGATATTTCCGGCACTATAGTTTGGTGGTGCATGTAAGCGGTTGGCGCATCGAAAATAGCGTTCTGCTGTGCCGTCGCGCACTTCCAACCATGAACCACCGCGTAAGGCTTTCTGTTTTTCAGAAGTTGCCTGTTTTGTTTCTTTGTGTTTTGGATTAGGATATGGTTGATACCAGTCGGTAGTCCATTCCCACACGTTCCCAGCAGCTTCGCCGACCCCGTAAGGACTTGATGTGGCAGGACGGGAGCCTACGGTGGTAAGGGACGCTGTCAAGATCTGTAAAGTTTCAGGCGGGGTTTCTGTGGACTCGGATTCATCGGGAATGAAGATATTGCCCCATGGATAAATTCTGCCATCGGGACCCCGACAGGCTTTTTCCCATTCTGCTTCTGTGGGGAGCCGCTTGTCTGCCCATTGGGCATACGCATTGCTATCGTGCCAACTGACGTGGACAACCGGGAGGTTCGCGTCCTCAGGCGTAAAGTTACCGTTTTTCCAATGTACCGGCGGCGGATGATCCGTTGCTGCTACAAAAGCCGCGTATTCGGCATTCGTCACAGGATATTGTTCAATGAGAAATGCATCCAGAAAGCGAACGTGCATCGGTGCCTCATCAAGTTTCGCGTGCTCCGAGTTGACTAATGCGGTCCCATAGAAGGGTTCAATATCGGTGCCCATGATAAACGCCCCCTGCGGGATAAGAATGGCATTGGTAGGTTTTGGGTCTTGATTCATCCAAAGTTCCAACCTGATGTAGCATATTTTGTCTCAGCCAAAGTTTTAGCTTGCACATATTCTGTTGATGATAATTCACTTGAATGAAACGCAATTCCGAGGTTAAATGTTTCAGATATTGCTTGGATGAGTGCGCTTCGGGTTATCGAGCGTCCATCTATATTGATAGCGGTCGATTTTTCACGCAGTATCTCTTGGACCTCAGGGTCTTTTGAGACGCGTGCGAGGATAGAGAGGGGCGGCATATCCAAGGAGATGTAGCCTTGAAACATGATCCCATTTCGGCTGCGCCTGACAGAAACGCCTGCCAATTTCTTGTTATCCGACATCACATCATGTTCAGCGGGATTGGTCAGGCAGATGTTTTGTGCTGTTTGGGAGGCATCAGGACATGCAGCGTAGCACTGTGCGGGGATGCCGAGTTTCTGGAACGCTTTGACGAGGGATTGTCCGATACGTTGATAAGCGTCGGAAACACTTAATTCTCCAGCACTCCTTGGGAGAATTAGTGTATAAGTCAATTCCCAGCCATGCACGACGGTACCGCCGCCGGTCATCCGTTTTACCAGTTCAATGCCATCTGCATGGCACGCATCGACATCCACTTCTGCGGCAATATCTTGGAAGTAGCCGAAACTGAATGCGGGTTGCGTCCAACCGTAAAACCGTAGCGTCGGATTCGGCTGTTCCTTCTGTGCGGCGAGGATTGCTTCGTCGATTGCCATGTTCATCACCGCACTATTTTTTCCCATATTCAGCAGTCTGCCGATGGTTTCCATTAAGATAGTTAAGATAGTGGGACGCGGCACACCGCTGTCGTATGTGCATCGCAGTACCAAAAATACCCGTCCCAGTACGTCATTCCGTGTGGTTCCGGGTGGGGTTCGGGTATCTCAATTTTGTTGATATGACTGCCATCTTCTGGATCAAGATGGAAGATCGCGCGATGGTTGGTTTCGACACACCAGAGATCATCGCCGACCCATGCGATACCGTGCGGTCGGTCGCCGGGGGCAGGGAGTGTGTGTATTACCTTGAAACCGTCTTCAACATCTACCTGATAAACGGTGGCAGAAGGTGGCACCGCTAACCAGAGTTTATTGTCGCGCCACTCCAAGCCGTGCGCACCGGTCTGACCTGCGCCGGGTGTTTCAAAAGAGGCGAGCGTCTCACCGCTTTCTGGATCGGTTGATAGAATTTCACAACTGTAGGTAGACGCGAGCCAGAGTGTGTCGCCTGTATCTGTGATACCGCTGCCTTTGTCGGAGCCGGTCGCGAGTGTCTTTTTCACATCGCCCTGATATGAGACGAGATGCACTTCATTGGTCTGCTGATCAAGAATCCAGAGTCCGTCTTCTGTGGCTTGCATTCCGTTGGGTTGTGGACCTGGGGAGTCAAAAACTTTTTCGATTGTGGGCATGGGAAACCTCCACATAGGATATATCTTATTTGGGGTTTTATTGTATGCGGTTTCGGGAAAGGTGTCAACAATTTTTTATGTAATTTTGTGTTGTTTCAATCCTGCCCAAAAAGCAATTCTGCCTGATAA
>VXXH01000306.1:2941-3689 GCA_009835515.1 Candidatus Poribacteria bacterium | reverse complement strand
GTCTATATCTCTATTTTCGGATGGTCGATCGGTTGCAGCGGGCGACTTTGACAACGATATGGATATTGACGTCTATCTTGTCCGTTTAAGCAGTGCTGGGAATCTGCCCAATCATCTTTATGAAAATCGGGGAGACGGAACTTTTATCCAATTAGTTGGAATCGGTGAGGCAGAAGGCAGCAAACAAGGTAGAGGACAAAGCGTTACCATGGCTGACTATGACAGGGATGGATACCTCGACCTATTTGTTACCAATGGTAGAGGGGCTTACCCCTTTAACGAGGGACCTGATCAACTTTTACGAAACATCGGTGGGGGCAATAATTGGCTGCAAATTGATTTGGAAGGAACCGTTTCCAATCGCGATGGAATCGGCGCAAGGCTTTTTGCAACAACACCTGATGGAAAAACTCAACTTCGAGAGAACGGCGGTGGTATCCATTGGTGCCAACAAGACCAAAAACGTATCCATTTTGGACTCGCGGAAAATGAAAAGGTCAGTGAATTAATCATAAACTGGCCCAGTGGTATCGTACAGAAATTAACGGATGTCCCCATCAATCAAGTATTGCACATTGTCGAACAGGGTGAGCAAAGGTTTCATACTGGCGATGTCAATCAGGATGGCCAGGTGGATATACTTGACCTCCTTATTACCATGGTACATTTCGGCGAAAAACCACCTACAGACCGACGCGTTGATACCAACAAAGATGGAGAGATAAATATTGAGGATCTGGTTGCGATT
>VXXH01000306.1:0-2931 GCA_009835515.1 Candidatus Poribacteria bacterium | reverse complement strand
ACCTCCATTCTTTTTACCAAAAAATTGAAGAAGTTCCAGGGAACGCTACACAAATAGCATTGGTAAAACGCTTTTTAAAGCAACTGTTGATGCCTGTTAATAGTCCCTTGGAGACGAAACTCTATGCCAACTATCCGAATCCCTTTAATCCTGAAACCTGGATTCCGTACCAACTCGCAAAAGATGCTGAAGTCACGGTACGTATCTATAACGCGTCAGGACAAGTTGTGCGAACAGTTTTCTCTGGACATCAAGCGTCGGGGTATTATCTCAGCCGCGATCAGGCAGCGTATTGGGATGGCAGAAACGAATTAGGTGAACAGGTCGCGAGCGGCGTTTATATCTATGAATTGACAACGCCAACATTCAAACAAACAAGACGACTCGTAGTCATAAAATAGAGATTTTCTTTATCTTTTTCTTCGCGTGCTATAAATCATGAAGTGAGAGAAAGAGAGCAACGTACAGGACCAGCAGCAAGCCGACAACTGAGGCTTGCGGACCTTAAGCAAACTGTGAAATTACCATTGGTGTCATTTCACACTTGGTTTAGAATTAAAAACATGAAAAAAAAAGCATTAGTCACAGGCGGCGCGGGCTTTATGGGCGCACACGTAGTGGATGAACTTTTTCGCAATGGCGATACAGATGTTGTCGCACTTGACGACCTCAGCGGAGGTTTCCGAGAAAATCTCAACTCTACCGCAACCTTCGTTGAAGGAAGCATCCTTGATGTTTCACTAATAAATAAACTCTGTGAGCAGTACCAATTCGACTATATCTATCATCTCGCCGCTTATGCAGCGGAAGGGCTTAGCCACTTCATCAAGCGATTTAATTATCAAAACAACCTCATCGGAAGTGTGAACCTCATTAATGCCGCAGTCAACTATGATGTTAAACGGTTTATATTCACCTCTTCTATTGCTGTTTACGGGGTGAACCAACTACCGATGCACGAGGGACTCACACCGATGCCTGAAGATTCTTACGGCATCGCCAAATACGCCGTGGAACAGGAACTCGTTGCCGCCAAACGACTCTTCGATTTGGACTATACCATTTTTCGTCCACACAACGTCTACGGTGAACTCCAGAATATCGGCGATAAGTATCGAAACGTCGTCGGTATTTTTATGAATAAAATTATGCAAGGTGAACCGTTGGTCATCTTTGGAGATGGTGAGCAGACACGAGCGTTCACACATATTGCAGATGTCGCACCACATATTGCTCGCGCCGTGGATATGCCGGAAGCATCTTGTGAGATTTTTAATGTCGGATCGGATAAACACATCTCTGTAAATGAGTTAGCGGATTTGGTCATGACTGCGATGAAAAAAGAGGTGGCAGTGAAATATCTGCGGGAAAGAGAAGAAGTGAAGCACGCCTATTGCTCACACGAAAAATTCCACAAGGTCTTCGGAACAACCTCACAGGTTACACTGCCAGAAGGCTTACGGAGGATGGCGGTATGGGCGAAGTCCGTTGGCGCAAGGACTTCCAAATTGTTTGATGATATTGAGATCCGTAAAAATCTGCCCGAAGGTTGGAAATAAGTTTGTCCAGCCGGAACTCAAAAACCGCTATGGTCAAAAAACTCCTGCAGCATAAGACTTTTTCGGTCATGGTGATTACCTTTGCTGGAATGGGGTTGAGCCTCCTTGTCCGGGCTATCTTGATTCCAAGACGGTTCGGTTTTACCGTTACAGCTGATGAACTTACTGCCGCATTGACGATTGTGTTAGTCGTCGATACGATTGTCCGAGAAGGTGCTAAATTTAGTCTCGTGCCACTCTTTGTTACACGCCAGAAGGAGATGACTCGCACAGAATACAGACGCTTCACGAATAGCCTCCTGTTTTTTTTGATCGGTGTTGGCTTCGGGATCTTTGTTCTGATTGAATTTCTTGCACCATGGATAGCAGGTGGATTGTTAAGGAAGTCAACTATCAATGCTCAAAAAGGGACGACACTATTGCGGTTGTGTGCCCCACTGATTATATTTGGATGTGGTAGCACAGTCCTCGGGGCGTTCTTGAACAGTCAACAACATTTTAAAACGGTCGCACTCCGAAACGCAATACCGGCTGGTATTACAGCACTTGTGTTTTTACTGCTATGGAACACACAAAACCTTGAAAATTGGGTCGCACTCGCTTATAGTGGCGGCTTTATCACATACTTTGGTTGGTTATGCATCGGAGCGTATCGAACCGGACACCGGTATGAGGTTACAGGTATTTCTCTCGATACGCTGCGCTCCTTGAAAAATACCGTCACTTTACCGACACTTGGTTTCGCAGTCCGACAAGTCACCAACCGCTTGTTAGTTGAAATATATCTCGTCTCGCACCTCGGGCAGGGCGTTGTTACACTCTATAAATCTGCCTTTCAGATTTTCTCGGCGTTACAGACACTCATCGGTATCAGTATCGCCACAACAGGCTTGCCCGATATGGCAGCCGACGACGCGGTAAACGATAAGCAGAAATTAGGACAAACTGTCAGCCGAAATACGCGAACCGCTATAATCATCGCGTTTCCGGTAACCTTGTTCATGCTGATATTCCACGGAAAAATTAGTTGGTTGTTGTATGGACGTGGCGACTTTGATAACGCGTCAATTGAGCTCATAGGGCAACTCCTCTTTTGGCTCAGTACTGGCATGCTGTTTTCCTGTCTCATACCTGTGTTGAATGCCGGACTCTACGCGCAAAAGGCTTACCGACTCGTTTTCGCAAATATGGTAACGATGGCTGCTCTTAATTTTCTGATCGCTTACGGCTTGATCGAAACGTGGTGGATTCTCGGGGTCGCGTTGTCCATATCAATCACCGCACTTCTTGCTGTCGGAAACCTGACGTACCTTCTCCGAAAGACGCGAGTCTCGTGGTTTTAGAATGGTTTTCAGTACGATTTTTTCTGGAA
>VXXH01000146.1 GCA_009835515.1 Candidatus Poribacteria bacterium | reverse complement strand
GCTCCGTATCTCCTTAACAATGACTGAAGTTTCCCTCGTGAAATACCGAGGTATTTGGCAATTTTGCTATCGCTTATTTTCTCTACCTTCAACGCTTGAATCTGTTTGTAAAGTGTTATATCCATCTCAGTTTTTGCTTCGGAACCGCCTGCTTCATGCCATAACTGCCTCGCTCTTTCATACGAGCAGCCGTGAACCTCTTGGAAGTCTACGATGGTGTTTTCTGCGGTTAATGCTGCGGCGCGTGCCTCGAATTCTTCGCGTTTTGCGATTGCGTTGTCGAGTCCGTCAATCCCTCCGGCGATGTCCCAATCAGCCTCGTCAAAGAGTTTTGTTTCGGGGCGGTCAGTGATGCCGGGAATGTGGTGCGATGTGAAGATAATAACGGTGCGCGCTTTTCTGACTAAACGGGCGCGGCCGATTGCCTGTATAAGTTCACCGATGACAGCGTTCTCCCAGACCTGCTGGAGGCGTGAGTCGCGATACATACCGGTCTCTGTGTCTCGCTCGTAATTGAGAGGTTCGGTGTCGTCTCCGAAGAACAGCTTGGCACGCCATGTGATTTCGTAGTCGGGTATTTCGGGGGCAAAGAGTATCCAGAGGGTGTCGGCATCTTGAAATTTGGAGTCTAAGCCGACGAGATTGCCGTAATGGGCAGTGGCGGTGATGTTATGGAGTCCTGTGAGATCAGAGGCTTCGTCGTCGCGTTTCCATTTTAGCACGTCTTTATAGGTGATAATGGCGTGCTGTGTGTCAGGAGTGCGAGCGATTTCGTTTATCATCAGCTGCCAGTAGTTTTCGCCGGTATCGGAAAGTCCTCTGACTTCGCTATCGACTCTGTTATAGACGGTGGCACGTGGATTTCGGTTGGTTCGGAGTTGGTAAACTTTCGCGTCAGTTGTCCACTGTGTGGGTGGAGTATCTTCGGTGTGTGCTTCCGGGAAGACACGTTTGAAGAGGTCAAGGTCGAGCGTTGCGGACATAAAGACGGTTTTCCAGACTGTGTTGTGTAGACGTGGCGGTATTGTGAATGTGAGTATGCCGTCGTGGTATTGGATCGGTGCATCTTCAGCACGCTTGTAATGCTCAAAGAAGGATTGGAGTTGATCAAGGAGTGTCCAGTGCTTTGGGTAGACAGCTGGCATCTGAGCGATCTCGGTTTCGGAGGCATCGCCGAAAAAACCGTTTGCAACGGCTTCGTCGAGTGTCATCACAGAATGGGTGATTGTACCGTCTGCTTGAGTTGTCTGTATTCGGGCGCGTGTGAGTTGGTAATTCAGCAGTCCCTTCTGTTGTTGGGTGAGTGTATCGAGATAGTCCCCAATTGCGTAGGGCGTTCCTTCAACATCAAGGAGATGTAGGAGTTCTTTGGCAAAGCTGGCGAGGAGGGTGCCGTCCCAAGCGTCGCGCATCTGTTGGAGTCGGTTTCGTGTGATTTGGCATTCAAGGAAAAGGGCGTGTGTTGACACATCGTCTTGGACGATGACCCGGGATTCACCCGTGCAGTCCGTCAAGTACGATTTGGCGAAGCCTTTGTGTGCGGGATTTAGGTGGAAGTCAGGGTGGGTCGTGATGACCATGCGTGCGTTTTTTGCATGTTCAGGTTGGCTTCGGTATCCATATTGTAAACACTCGGCTTCTACTGGACAGCTCGAGCAGATTGTCTCATACATATTTCCGCCCTTTTTTCTGTATGCATCGCAACGTGCGGCTTGTATGCAAGGAATTTCGTGAGGGAAACGGCGGTGTGCGTCTTTTCCTTCATTCCAGCGGTGCATAAGTCCTCGTCGCCTGAAGACCTGATCGCGGGGTAAGCCTGCGTCCGAAAGTCTGCCGTGCATTCGTTTTTCAAGGTCGATAGCGAGGTCGCTGGTCGGAACGTTTATGAGAATCGCCCCCTCGTTGATGGCGTATGTTTCGGTCGCGTGGTTTTTCCCAGTGCCGGTATCTGCTCGGAACGCGAGGACACGGGTGGTGCTTCGGAAAAACGCAGCAATGCGTTCACCGGCTTTTTCGAGTGCGTCAAGTATGGTACTGGCGCGTTCGTCTTTGATGAGTTTAACGGTTTTTCGCTGGACTGCAAGCGGCGATAACCTCCCTGCCCGGATTTCATTGATACGTGTTGTGCGATCAGAATGTTTGACGATCCACGATTGCTGACAGTTATGGCAAAACGCGTCTATTTGTCCGTTCAATTGTTTGTAGTATTGTGCGGCCCCTGCTGATTTTGTGTGCCCTGTAACTTGACACGGATAATCACTACGAAACGACATCGAACTCCCATCAGAACGTTCAACCCAATGGAGATCGGATGGTAACGCGTCAACAAATTTAACGCTGGAGACATCATTGCGCTGCTGACCCGAAGTGGTAGACTTGGCTGATATAGGCTTTTCAGGTTTTGGTGTGCCTATCTGTTCACGTAAAGCATCTACAATCTCGAGAACAGGACGATAATCGACTTCAGGAATATTCAACAGACTCCCAGATACAATTTCATAGCGTGCGTCGTATCGAGACAAGCCTTTTTCGCCAAAGATTTCAAGGTAAAGCGTGTCGTGCTCACGATAATTTTTCCAAGTAGCGACCGCTATTTTCTCACAGATTGGATGCACATATCCGGGAGTCCGAACCGAGAACCGCAAACCACCGCGCTTCGTAATTACCAGCAGCGGGTTATCAACCAGCGCACACAACTGCTGCAGCGTATCGATCAAAACATCTGAATGATCGCGTATAATAGCGAACTCAAAGTCTAAATCCGTAATATCACCGCTGGGCGAACCCGTGGAAACCTGAATACCATAAGAACATCTCCAGCTCTCCGGCTTCCAATCAGAAACGCCATACCTGCTTTCCCAATCCTTACCGCCCGCTTGCCAACGTTCAGGACAATGCCCGGACTTCGTAATTGGCAGGAAAGAGAGACCCGCACGCTCCAATTCAACAGGGTTGATAGTGCGCGACGCGGCGTAATGCACAGAATACACATCCTGCGACGACTGAGTACGCAATTGCGAGAGCGGTTTTTGGGAACGTGCTATGCACCGATTATACACCTGCTCCCATCCAGTTTCAGTATGGATAGTCTCTTTCTTTTCTTTATGTTGCTTCATGTTTAACTCCTTTTTGTGTTTGTGGGCGGGTTTTTACACCCTCCCTTAGTTTTACAGAATGCCTTCAAACGATTTGAGCTGCTTGATTTTTTTTCTCATACCGCAGACACTTCTGCGCACGTCTGAAAGATTTCGCTTAATTTCTGCGATAAGCCGTATGTATCGAATGTCTGATTCACTTAGATCCTGACCAAGGTTCGTTTGAGCGGCTTTGAGTGCGGCGGCAAACTTTGACCTTGCGTCTGATAACCCCTGCCACTGTCTTTCCAGTCTTTCTAAATTCATAGTAATACCTTTTTTTTTATTTTTATGCCCTTTAGACGTAGGCTACCGGAACCTGTTCGGGTAGCAACCCTCAAAATTTATACTTTTTCGCACGGAAACCAGTCATCTTGCGCCCCATTGTTGGAAATGTAAGCGGGTTATTAATGGGCTACGTCGAGGTCTATACGACGACCGATAAAGACCCTGACAGCAAAGCGAAAAAATAACCGTTTCGTTAACATGATTTCAATGCCATTTACTGTTGAAATTACTGTTGAAACTACTGAAAAATCTAAAACCTCAAAATTGCCA
>VXXH01000473.1 GCA_009835515.1 Candidatus Poribacteria bacterium | reverse complement strand
TTTATTTTAATTTCAGTTATTCTGCTTACCGCCTTGACTGGATGTGAACGAATAAGTGAGATAGTTCAACCCGATACCCCTACTCCGCCGACGGAGGCGACATTAAAAATTGGTGTGATCCAACCCTCCAACACCTTTACAACCTTCAGCCAAGGTGCTGAAACCGCTCGTGCTCAAATTAATGAAAAGGGCGGGGTACTCGGTATGCAGATAGAATTTATCAGTCGAAATAATCAACCCATTGCGAGTGAACCACCAACACCGGAAGCCAGCGTCACTGCCGCAAAAGAACTCATTGAAATGGAAGATGTCTTTGCCCTCCTGGGTCCCGTTTACTCCAGCAATTCCATCGAGGTCGGTCCGATCGCGCAACAGGCACAGCGACTTATGCTCCCGGGTTCCAGTGGTTCAGACGTACCAGCAGTTGGGGATTACGTCTTTCTCATTACGGTGCCGAACCCATTTCAAGGAAAAGTGATGGCGGGTTTCGCCATGGACCCGAATGAACTTGGCGCGAAAACGGCAGCAACGATTATCGAGGAAGACGATGACTATACCATCGATCTTGTAGCGGCGTTCGAGGCGGCTTTTCAGGCAAATGGTGGAGAAATCGTCTATAGCGGGGCCTATACCGTAGGCGATACCAACTTCACTGCACTGCTCACAGAAATTCACGAGGCAACGCCTGATATTATCTTCTGTCCCGGTTTTCAGCCGGAAGTACCATCGTTGATAAATGCAGCACGGCAAATCGGTATCACAGGGACCTTCCTCGGTGGCAGCGCGTGGGACGATAGGGAACGATTTCTCAGTATCTTAGACGATAACAGTGTGTTGGATGGCAGTTATTATCCGACCAATTTCTCGGTTGCGACACAGGATGCAGACGTGCAGGAATTTGTAAAAAGTTATACAGCACTGTTCGGAAGTCCGCCGGATGGTATCGCCGCGTCGGGCTACGATGCGATGCGACTCTTGACACGCGCAATAGAGACAGCAGGTTCACTTGATTCGATGGCAGTTCGCGATGCATTCGCAAAGGTCAGCGGTTATAAAGGCGCGACAACCATTTCGCATTACGATGAAAATCGACATCCTGTCAAAAGCCTCACAATCCAGACAATTAGTGGCGGGCAGGTTGAACACTACAAAATTGTGGAACCATAGCGCACGAGGGGACAATGCAGGAAATATCACCAACGCGCCCGAAGGCTTTTTTGGTTGACATGGATGGAACGCTCTATTTTAAAGGCGAACCTTGCCCCGGCGCAATCGAAGTTATTAACTACCTACGTCAGGAAAAATATCAACTCCGGTTTTTGACGAATACGACTGCCAAAACGCCAAAGATGCTTCACGCACAGATGCAAGCACTCGGCTTTGACATCTACGAAGATGAGATCTTTAATGCGACTTACGCCTGTCTCCAATACTTACGCTCGCGGCCTCGGGCAAGTTGTCACTTCATGGTCGATGATGCCGTCAAAGCGTTTTTCAAAGAGATACCCGTAGATGACGATGCCCCTGATTTTGTCGTTGTCGGAGACTACGGCGAAGGGTTTGATTTTCATACTTTAAATCACGCCTTTCGCCTGTTGATGAATGGTGCCGAACTCATAGCCTTACAAAAAGGGCTCTACTGGTTTTCTCCTGACGGAGTGTTCTTGGATTGCGGCGCATTCGTAACACTTCTGGAGGCAGCCGCAGACAAAACCGCTACGGTCATGGGCAAACCGAGTGAGACGTTCTTCAAAATTGCGCTTGAAAGTCTTCAACGCTCTCCAAGTGAAGCAGTTGTGATAGGCGACGATATCACTTCTGACATCGTTGGGGCGCAGGCAATGGGAATGCGGAGTATCTTGGTTAAAACTGGAAAGTTTAAACCCAGTCAATTGGAAAGCCCCGTCGCGGAACCGACATGGGTGCTTAATAGCATTGCAGAATTACCCAATATGTTTTAGACAACATATCTTTCTACTTTTCCATAGAAGCATCGGAGGCAATACTTATGACGAATCAAATTAGGCAACTCGGAGTCGTTGGATGTGGGTGGGCAGGCTGCCGTGCTATTGAGGCTGCGAATGCAACCTCTCGACTCAACGTTATCGCGATTGCAGAGCGCGACGCAACCCGTCGTGAACAGGCAGGAGATGACAACGCTGTGCCACACCGCTACGCCGACTATCACGAACTCCTTGACAATCCTGCTGTTGAAGCCGTTTACCTCGCGACTTCTCCTGATGGTAGATTGCAGCAAGTCTTGGATACGCTCAGTGCGGGTAAGCATGTCTTGGTGCAAAAGCCGCACGCCATTCGCGCGCCTGAAATTTTGGAGATGGAAGCAGCAGCGCAGGAAGCCGGAAAAACGCTCCAATTCTGCTACTTTATGCGTCACTTTCCGAACAATCGAAAGATTCGGCGCGCCGTCTTGAACGGCGCAATTGGGGACCTGTATCACGCCCGCGTCTTCGGAAAATACAACTCCATCCCGGACTTCGATGCTAACAGTCGTTGGTTGCATGTCTATGGACAAAAAGGTGGTTCGTTAGGGCAGCACTACTCGCATGAACTCAACTTGACGTGGTGGTGGATGGGATGTCCGAAGCCGAAATGGGCGTTTGCTGCGAAGCACGTGCTTTATCCGCAGTATGACGGACCCGAAGGTGCAGCGGAGGACTATTTCACCGGTCTCCTCGGCTGCGAAGGCGGGAAAACCATCCAGATTGACTGCTCTCGGATGAGCCACTCGGACTCCGGGAGTGTCGTAGAACTTTACGGTACGACTGGTGCGATTACAAACGGTGGTATATCGCGTTTCAAAGACGGCGAATTTGTCCGAGAAGCAATTGATGAACCGCTTGAGATTGATCACGGTGAGCTGCCTGAAGAGGTACATGTGTTCTACTACGAGCTAAACCACTTCGGCATGGCAATCGCGGGTGAGGTCGCACCCGATGTCGCTGCACCCGACGCGTATACCTTCATGCAAATCTTAGATGCGTTCTACGACAGCGCGAAGAGCGGCGAGAAAGTCCATATCTCTCCGTAGCGAAGGTGATAAAAACAATTTGGATGTAGGATTTTAGAGATATTTTTCTATTTCCGCCCGCTTACTTTGTTTACCAATTCACTGAGATAGTTTGAAGGGATGGCGACATTCAAATTCCGTCCCACTTTAGTTGTTATTCTTCTACGATGACCCAAGAAATAGAGTGAAAAGTAACCTCTGTAGGGCCAACCCATCCATCGCCAAGATCGGGTTGTATCCGTTCACTATCTTCAACATACTCGACCTTCGGAAACCATTCCGCAATGATTTCTGCGAGCATCGGAAAATTATCGTAAACATACTTTTGTCCTTTTTCGCCATGAAACCAATGCTCAACACCTGTTGCCCAGAATTCATGCGGCGCACTTCCCGCGTGATATTTGGAGGCTTCTTCCCACCCAATATCCGCTATCATTTGATCGTAGGCATCTTCCACCTGTTGCGAAAAACCGGGCTTCAAACGTTCCATCTGACCCTCTAAGGCGTGCGCAAATTCATGGATAAATGTCCGCGTCGGATGATGTTTGCGTTGCATACTCGCCCAACAGTAGCCACTTGACGGATAATCTATGAACCGCAATTCACCACCTATAGTTCCCATCGAGCCATAACATGACCCAGTCCACCACAGCGGAACATGGTCTCTTA
>VXXH01000011.1 GCA_009835515.1 Candidatus Poribacteria bacterium | reverse complement strand
AATTATAGGTGGCTATTTGCTATATTATTTACTTTCACGTTGATGATACAAAGTAGCAGCGCGGAAGACTGGACCCAAAAAGCGGATATGCCGATTCCGAGACTCTTCTTTTCGGTAGCCGCCGTTGATGGCGAGGTCTATACTATTGGTGGTATGCTTGCTGAACCGGTTGACTTTGTTGATGCTTACGACCCAGGTAAGGATGAGTGGACTCAGAAAGCGGCACTGCCATCAGCACGCGCGGGGGTTGTCAGCTGCGTAGTCGATGGGAAAATTTACGCTATCGGTGGGTGGAGCGGGCAATCGCCTGCCCTCGGAACAGTTGAAGAATATGACCCTGGGACAGATACATGGACCCAGAAGGCAGATATGCCGACACCCCGTTCTTTTTTTACGGCGACTGCCGTAGACGGTAGAATTTATGCCATTGGCGGTGTCGCACAAAATGTTGGACCGGTATTGCCGACCGTTGAAGAATATGATCCAGCAACGGATACATGGACTCAAAAGGCAGATATGCCGACACCGGTTTCAGGAATGGCCGCCGCGAGTCTTGATGGAAAAATATATCTCATTGGCGGAACACCTGCGGTACAAGGACCGGTGCTCGAAACCGTTCAAGAATATGACCCCAGCTCAGATACCTGGGCAGAAAAAGCGGATATGCCGACACCCCGAACGGCTTTGGCATTGGGTGTTGTGGGTGGAAAAATTTACGCCGTCGGTGGGACATCTGTTGTGCAAGGGCCCGGACTAACAACCCTTGAGATATACGACCCCGATAGCGACGCATGGACAGAAGGTACCGAAATGCCAACGGCGAGAGTTTTCTTGGGTGTCGGCATTGTTGAAAATAAAATCTATGCTGTTGGCGGTGTGGCGGAAGGGTTGGGGCCCGCAATCCTTCCAACTGTTGAGGAATTCGCGCCAAGCGGTTTGAGCGTAACCGCATTGCGTAAATTCTTTACCGCCTGGGGAAAAATAAAAACTGGGAATTAGAGATTTATGTGGGCACAACGCTCGGTTTAGATTGGTATACTCCTAAATCTAAAGGATTGGGATGAAATTGAAAAGCGTAGTTCTCGGATATTTGCTATGGCGGAGGTGGCAGGGTTAACCACCTGTGTTTAGGTTGTGAATTGCGTGAATAGGTGATAAAATATTGGTTTAAGGTTAAGACTCTTGGAAGCTTGGTGTCCCTAAGCAGATTTCTCGGTTGATGCTATACCCGCAGCCGGACACAACGTGGACTCAGGTTTTCAAAATTGATAAAATTAGGAGCCTAAAAATGCGAACTTTGATTTTTGTACTTGCGGTGTTAGCGATTCTTGTCGGTAATACATACGCAGAATTGCCTAAGGACATCGTGTTCTTAGCAACATTTGACGAGGGAAAGGGTGATACCGTTGGAGACCTATCCGGTAATGGAAATGATGGTACTGCTGATGGTAAGCAAACTTGGATTGATGGTCCATTTGAGAAAGCCTTTGAATTTGATGGCAGCACATTTATCACAATCGAAAACGCTGGACCTTTGAAGGAACTCACTGACCCGATGAGTGTAGGTGCATGGGTAAACCCTGATGGCATTACCGGTTGGCAGAATATTGTTGAGATGGACGGCGGAGCTGGATGGAAATTCGGGTTCCATGGTTCAAAAGTGCTAGTCTGGACAACATATCATGTGAAAGATTTTCTTGGCCAGACCGTGATTGCTGAAGGAGAATGGACGCATGTCGCAGCTACATGGAACGGTAAAGAAGCGATAATCTATGTCAACGGCGAGGAGGACGACGCTGGTCCGATTGCAGGGGGCGGTGTTATTGACGTGTCCGGCGAACCCAGTCTTGATATCGGATATCGACGGACTTCTGGCTCATCTCACTTCGTTGGCGGTATGGATGAACTCTGGATTTCCAACGAAGTGAAGTCTCAAAAGGAAATTCAGGAGTTTATGGATTCTGGCTTTAACGCAATTCTCGCTGTTGACCCGGTAGATAAACTCGCGGTAACATGGGGCAAGCTCAAAGTCAATTGATGCATGTCACCTAACTAATTTCTAAAACCGAGGCATGCGCGATGTAAAGCGCGCATGCCAATATTGAATTGAGCAGTTCACTGTCCCCATGGTCTCGCTTGCTTGATTGAGAGTTTACCTTCGTTTGTAATCTTGAACTCAATCTCCATAGCAAAAGCCTTCGTTCGACCAAGGGGACCGTAGAGCTGACTGAACTTGTTATGTATCATCCCAAGATAGCCATTCAGTTCACGTAAGTAGGCATCCGTCAATATCCGTTTGCCATCCATCGTCCGATTAGAGGATGTCACCACCCTATAGGTATTGCTATCCCACCAATCCATCAAAATCTCTTCCGGTACGGATTGTTCTTCAGGATTCGTCACAAGGTCTTCACCCACTTGGGTGTTGAGATAGTAATTCCCTATCGTTTGATAGACGACATCATCGGTTACAGCAACCCCATTCGCCAATTCGTCTGCAAAATTGGGATGAACAAGTACACCCATAGCCGTAGCAAGATGGTCGATGCGATAGAAATCACGTGCCTCAAACGCCCGAAAATTCCAGAGACTTGCAAACACCTGTTTAATCGATTCAGAGAGGTGCCCTTCGTCGGGGTGATGTGTGAAAGAATCGTATAAACCTGCACCGCTGAAACCGGGTAAATCTTCGTTGTTCGTACTGGAACGGCACCGTAGGGATGTACCTTCAGGAAAGGTGCTGTGTAGTTTGGAGAGCTCGTCCATCATCCAGTTTGGCATTTCACCCTTTTTAATCTCTGCCTGAAACTTTTTCAGTTCATCTGCCCTTGTGTCATAATCGCTCTGAAACGCTCGGTCATTGAGTAATGTCACGATTTTCTCATAGAAACCGTTATGCTTCATGAATTCGTCATAAAAGTAAAAAGGGATGCCAAACCCGTTTGGTACCGTGTCTTCGGGAAATCCGAATATGCGGAGTGTTGCCATATTTGCTGTTTTGACACCGAAACGGGCCGAGTCCGTGAACTTGATGGCATCAAGGGGTAAAATCTTCCTGACGGAAAGATCGCGTTCAGGTTTCTGGGTTTTCGGTGGACGCAAATCGGCAAAATGACGCTCCACTTCCTTGAGCGTTGCCTCCCGAATTTCAAAACCATCTGGGTTCACCTTATAGTAGATATACTTGCCGATGAGCGACGCGATTCTCTCGCTTTTCCATGCCTCAGCGACGAAGGCGTTAGGAACTTTGTCTTGAATAGCACGAAGATTGACGTGTGAAAGCGGCGTTTGCCGAACACCCGTGATAACGCCAGCCACTCGCGGCATTTCGTTCGGTAAGGTTTTGCAGATAACGATATCCCGAGGTGTAGGACGCTCATCCAACGCCAATACACGTAACCGACCAAACGATGCCGCCTGATTCAGCGGGAGGTAACCGATATTCGCGTAAAGGTCATCTTCAAAATAGACCGGGAATTCCGCTGCGTCGTAGAGTGCCTTTTCTCGGTTATAAATACCAATTGCACCCCATAGCGGACAATAACCGAGCCGATTTTTCAGGGTCGGCATTTTCGCCACGAGCAGATCGTGAGCAAGCTTGATTTCTTCAAAAGGGAAGGCATCGTTCGGATTAAATTCAAAAGTATAAACACCGGGTTCACCATTTGGAGCGGCAGAGAGTGGGCGGTAACTCAGCACACCCCGCATC
>VXXH01000647.1 GCA_009835515.1 Candidatus Poribacteria bacterium | reverse complement strand
ATACGCAACACTATGAACAATTCACAATCTCAGTCCTCAAGTGCCACCAATAGTGCCCGCGCCTCGCAGCGGCAAAACCAGCAACTCCAGCAAGAACATGCTGATGTGTGCGTTATTGGCTCTGGAGCAGGCGGTGCTGTCGTCGCAAAAGAACTTGCTGAAGCCGGGTTATCGGTAATCATTTTAGAGGCAGGCGAAAATCACGACCCTACCACTTTCGGTAGTTACGAACCGGAGATGCTGCGCCGCCTCTTCTGGGATAACGGCTTACGGCGCACACGCGATGGCGCGATCGTTATCTCGCAAGGCAGAGGGGTCGGGGGCTCAACCGTACATAACCTCTGCTACGCTGTCCGTCCACCACAAGTACTATTAGATAGGTGGAGTGTTCCAGACCTCTCATCCAACTTTGCGCGTGTGGAGCAGACGCTCGGCGTTACACAGATACAGGAACCAGACGTAAACCGGCTAAACGCTGTTATTCGCCGCGGATGTGAAGTGATGAAGTGGCGCGGTGTCGTACAAAGGCACAATAGGGGGGCATGCCCTGCGTGCGGATCACAGTGTCTTTTCGGATGCCCACTCTCGATATCAACTCAGGACAACCCAACAAGAAATGGCAAACAGAGTATGGCGGTTACGTATATCCCTTTGGCACTTGCCGCAGGCGCACGACTCTATAGCAATTGCACCGCTGAGAAAATCCACGTGGAAAAGCAGAGAGCCATTGGCGTTTCAGCGCGGCTACCATCCGGCAAGTTGGATATCCAGAGCAAAGCGGTGGTACTCGCCGCCGGTGCTATCAACTCGCCACAACTCTGGTTAAAAAGCCGACTTCCAAATCTAAACCGCCGGGTCGGGTCAAATCTCCATCTACATCCGGCTGTCTTCGTCGGCGGAATCTTCAACGAAACCATTGACGGACACCTCGGCATCCCGCAAAGCTACTATATTGATGAATTCCTCGACTTAGAACAGTCTCCGAATAAGGGCTACCTACTCATGCCTGCGTTCGGTTCGCAGATGATAGTCGCTGCAAGCCTTCCCGGATTCGGTGAGGATCATCGGGAACTGATGGAACGCTACCGCCACATCGCCGCACTCCTCGTCCTTTTACATGACCGAACAACTGGGCGGGTCTCAGTCAATTACAGAGGCGCACCAAATATCGCATACCGACTGCGGCGATCAGATAAAAGGATGTTAGTAGAAGGGGCAATCAACGCCGCCCGCCTACTTTTCGCTGCAGGCGCAACAGAGATTGTGATGCCCTATACACAACATTTCCCTATTAAAACAGAAGTGGACCTCGAGATCATCCGCCGACGCGGCATCGTCCCAAATGACATCATGCTCGCTTCAAGTCATCCGCAAGGCACGCTCCGAATGGGTGAAAATCCGAACCGAAACGTCGTCAAGCTTTCAGGGGAATCCCATGCAGTGAAAGGCTTATTTGTTGCCGATGCGAGCCTCTTTCCAACCTCTATCGGTGTACCACCAACCTTGACAATCGCAGCACTCGCCGAGCATGTTGCAAGCCAGATAATCGAAAGTGGTATTGTCCAGTAGTGCCAACAAATTTATGATTGAATCAATTGCTCACCATCCACTTGGAAACTTCCCGACACCCGTGCAACGTCTCTTAAACCTTGAGCGAGCCCTCGGTTTCCAATCGCTCTGGATAAAACGAGACGATCTGAGCGGGCCGTTGGGTGGGGGCAACAAGGTTCGAAAACTGGAGTATATGTTCGCAGCGGCAGCGCAAGCAGACATCAAAAAAACACTCTTCACAATCGGGCCGACAGGTTCTAACCATGTTCGGGCGACAGCGGTCTACGGCAAAGCTTCTGGATTCCAAGTAGAGTGCTTGCTCTTTAAACAACCGCCTACCGACTATTCCGAGACGAACTATCGCGCAATTTGTGAACACGCTGATCAGATCTATGAGGTTAAGCGTATGGAGACGATGTTTGCCCGTTACGCTTATGAACAGATAAAAACGACGCTTGGCATCGGAGAGGAACGCTATTTCATTCCAGCCGGTGGTTCCGCACCGCTCGGCTCTGTCGGCTATGTGAAAGCAGTTTCAGAACTGAAATCACAGATTGAGGAAGGGACACTTCCAGAACCGCGATTTATCTTCGTACCGGTAGGGACATGTGGTACTATGGCGGGTTTGGAAGTTGGAGTCCGGCTTGCGGGGTTACAATCCCGGATTGTCGGTGTCCGTGTCGCTGACCGTGTGGTCGCAAACACGTGGGCAATCTCTCGTCTGGTACGGCGGACCCTTCGCCTCATGGGTGCAGTGGACTCAAGTAATATTCACGCCCGCAGCATTGAACTCTGGCATGACGATTTTGGGGACGGGTACGCTATCCCCACCGAAGCTGGCAAACGCGCCGTCGCTATGATGGCTGAACATGAAGGTCTCACGCTTGAAAATACCTATACCGGTAAGGCATTCGCAGGACTTATCCATTATATAAAGGTACACGGATACGAAGACGAACCGATGTTATTTTGGCATACCTACGGTACAACCTAACCTCAGTATATTCGTCCAATGTGATCATAAAATAAAAAGGAAAACCGATGAAAACAGACAATGGAAAACCGAGTTTCGTGCAATCGGGCATGCCTATAATCGACGCTGACCTCCACAACCGATTACCCTCACTCCGAATGCTCTATCCGTACCTACCCGATTACTGGTGCGACTATTGCGAAGAATCTGGTTTTCCGGGACCCGACGCGGATGACTATCCAGAGGGCGTGCCGACCTCAACGCGTCCAGAGATTACGCAACCCTCAGAAAACCGTCCCGCATCGGATTTAGCACTCTTACGTAAGCATGCACTCGATTTTTGGGAGGTCGAATACGGCATACTTACCTGTGGGTTTCGGGTGCAGAGCGTACACAATGAAGACCTTGCAGCAGCACTCGCCTCGGCAGTCAACGATTGGCAGATTGAACATTGGCTCGACCCAGAGCCGCGTTTACGTGCTTCGCTAATAGTACCAAGCCAAAATCCTGAACTCGCAGTAAAGGAGATTGAACGTTTAGGCGACCATCCCGGATTCGTCCAGGTAATGCTACCTGCTCGCTCACAGACACCTTACGGCAATAGACGCTATCATCCGATTTATGATGCGGTTCTCCGTCATCAACTCGTAGTCGGTATCCATTACGGCGGCGCACCCGGATTGCCACCAACATCTGTAGGATGGCCCTCAACTTATCTTGAAGAATACGTCGGTATGTCACAGGTATTTCAAGCGCAAGTCTTGAGTCTCGTATCGGAGGGAGTTTTTGACAAATTCCCTGACTTACGCGTCTCACTCATAGAAACCGGTGTTACATGGATGCCATCGCTCATGTGGCGGTTCGATAAAGAGTGGCGCGGTTTGCGCAGTCTAACACCATGGGTCAAGCGCCCCCCATCAGCATATATCCGAGAACACATCCGCATGACACTCCAACCCATTGACGCACCACCCACTGCAGCAGAACTCCTTCAGATTGTTGGGCAGCTCGACTCCGAAGACATGTTAATGTTCTCAAGCGACTACCCGCACTGGCACTATGACACGCCAGAAGAGGCTTTCCCGGCACAGTTACCGCAATCGCTGACACGCAAAATTTTGTCCGAAAATGCACAGGAATTCTACCGCCTCTAAAATAGACATTTGGTTTGACAACTCGTTGACAATGTATTATAC
>VXXH01000631.1 GCA_009835515.1 Candidatus Poribacteria bacterium | reverse complement strand
TTTTCGTAGAAGCCATAGACTACAATTTGCGAGCGGCACGTAGTTTTGCACTTCTTGCTCGCGGGTTGTTTTGAATTTCAGTTTCACTCGGTAATACCGGACGTTTTGTGATGATTTCTACCGATGGCTTGTGTTCACAAATACAGATAGGCGTTTTAGGTGGACAGATACATGTCTTCGCACATGTCTGAAAGCAACGTTTGACTATCCTATCCTCAAGCGAATGAAACGTGATAACACACAGGCAACCGCCCTGTTTCAAGAGTGATATTGCGACATCTAAACCTGACACCAGGTTTTCCAACTCTGCGTTGACGTGAATCCGCAGTGCCTGAAACACACGCGTCGCTGGATGGATTTTGAATGTCTTTCGCGGGACAGCTTGCTTGACAATTTCTGCGAACTGCGTCGTTGTTGTTATCGGTTCTTCTTGTCTCGCTTGAACAATCCGACCAGCAATGCGTTTCGCGTATCGTTCTTCACCATATCGCTTAAAAATATCAACAAGAACGTCTATTGTGCTATCATTGACCACTTTCATAGCCGTTGGAACGGTCTGATCAGCACTATCCAACGCCTGTCCGGGATTCATACGCATGTCTAAAGGACCGCTGTGGTTGAAACTAAACCCTCGGTGTGGTGTATCTAACTGTAGCGATGACACCCCTAAGTCAAGTAGGATACCGTCAACAGCATGAACTGGATGTCTTTCCAGTAAAACATCCATCTCAGCAAAATTGCCGTTAATAAGGGAACACCGCTCCCCAAAGGCGTGTAGCCTACTTTCAGCGACGGTGAGACCTTCAACATCCAGATCTATTCCGATCACACGTCCACTCGGAGCAGAAGTCTCAAGGATAGCCGCACTATGCCCGCCTAATCCGACAGTGCCGTCTATGTAAACGCCATCCGATTTCGGGTTGAGAAAATCAACCACTTTATCACATAAAACTGGTATGTGGTGCGTATCCATACTCGTTCCAATATAACTTTATACCTTAGTTACGTAGCAAGAAACGTGCCAATTTATTTTACGGGCTATTGGGTCAATATCATGCGTCTATCCGATTTTGGTAGATAGCCGTCACAAGCTCCATCGTCTTGACTGCATCCGAAAAACAGGTTAATGGCTGCTCGTTTTTCTGGATACAATCCACGAAGTGCCGACTCTCTCCATAAAATCCATAGGCTCTGTGCAGCTTATCAGAATCCGACGCTTCCTCAGGTGTGATTTCGGTTGTACCTTCGGGCGTGTGAAGTACCGCGCGTCCGCCCGCATCGGGATTGATATAGGCGGAAATTCCACGCGCATGCATCTCAAACGTATGGATGCGTCCCCCAACCGCCCAATTCGTGCAAAGATATCCAGAAGCACCACTCGTAAATTTGACGAGCGCGTTGAAACTGTTCTCACGCTCGGAATAGAAGCTATTGATGTCGCTTGCAACGGCTTTCACCTCGCCACCACCGAGCCAACGGAGGGCATCTACAGCGTGAATTGCATCGCAAGTTAAAACGTCTATCACACCGTCGTAGTAGAGGGCGTTTGGCGTGTTCTTATGGAAGGTTGACATACATTGGATAATTGGTCCGCGCTCCTCAACGATTGCCTTAACCTTTCGCAAGAGCGGAATAAACCGACGATTGAAACCTACCATTGTTTTACAATCGTTTTTCTCTGCAGCAAGTGCCATCTCCTTAGTTTGATGGAGCGTAACACCCGGTGGTTTCTCAATAAAAACATGATGCCCCTGCGAGAGGCAGTGAATAGCGAGCGGGAACAGGTGTTGCGGTGGCATCAAGATATATACGGCATCTGGTGATGTTTTCTCAAGCATCTGTCGATAGTCGGTAAACGTCTGGTCAATCTCAAACTTTTCTGCTGTTGCCTGAAGTTTCGATGGCACCAGATCGCACAATCCAACAAGATTGACATCTACACATTCGCTGAGCGATGGATAATGAACGCCGTTTGCCATTCCACCCGCGCCGATCAGTGCGATATTGATTTTTTTCATTTCGGATCCTCCTTGCGAATCTTTCCTTGCATGTTATAGGAGAAAGTGTTAAAATGCAATTCACTTATACATACTGACGCTACTCGCCAATTTATACATTAAAACTAATGAACGCAGACCCTATCAAACTCGAACTTTACAAAAACATGCTGACTTCGGTTGCTGAGGAAATGGGCGTAACGCTACAACGCACAGCGTTTTCACCCAACATCAAAGAACGCCTCGATTTTTCATGTGCAGTGTTTGACGGTACAGGCAAGATGGTCGCGCAAGCGGCACATATTCCCGTGCATCTCGGCTCTATGCCGCTTTCCGTCCTCGCAGCGATTGAACATACCGAAATGGCACCCGGTGATATGATCGCCCTTAACGATCCGTATCGCGGCGGCACCCATCTACCCGATATCACGCTCGTTGCTCCCGTTTTTTCGGATGGAAATGGCAACAAAACAGAAAATAAACCTGTCTTCTTTGTCGCCAACCGCGCACATCACGCAGATGTCGGTGGGATGGCTCCGGGTTCAATGCCGATTGCAACAAGTGTCATCCAAGAAGGCATCCGTATTCCACCTGTCAAACTTATCCGGGCTGGAGAATTGGATACCGACCTCTGGGAACTGATTCTTGCCAATGTACGTACGCCTGAAGAACGTCGCGGCGATATGGAAGCACAACTCGCAGCGAACCGCGTCGGCGAACGACGATTGCGGGAGATGATAACCAAATACGGCACGACAGAAATTGCAGCGTACATGCAGGAATTGTGCGCGTACGCCAGCCGAATGATCCGCGCACGCCTCCAAGCAATCCCTGACGGACGTTACGTATACACCGATGTCCTTGACGACGACGGTATTAGCGATGATCCGATTGAAATACGGGTTGCAATTGAGGTGGAAAATGATGAAGCCGTTGTCGATTTTACTGGCACGGCACCGCAAGTACGTGGGTCTGTCAATGCGATTTACGCCATTACGCTTTCTGCAGTTTTTTACACTTTCCGATGTATCGCTGGGGCAGACGTTCCCGCCAACGCAGGATGTTTAGAACCCATCCGAGTTATTGCACCAGAGGGAACCGTTGTGAACGCGAAGTTCCCAGCAGCGGTTGCAGGAGGGAACGTCGAAACATCACAGCGCATTGTTGATGTGCTACTCGGTGCCTTGGCGCAAGCCTGTCCGGACCAGATGCCTGCTGCAAGTTCCGGCACTATGAATAACCTCACAATCGGCGGCTATGACGCTTCACGTGGAAAGGATTTTACCTACTACGAAACGATTGCAGGCGGAATGGGCGCACGCCCGGACCGAGACGGTATTGATGCTATCCACACGCACATGACCAATACAATGAACACTCCCATAGAGGCAATTGAGACAAATTACCCGATGCAAGTAGTGGCTTATGCGATCCGGCGTGGAACAGGGGGTGCAGGGAAATATCAAGGCGGCGCAGGCGTTATTCGGGCATTACGGTTATTGACAGACGCGGAAGTCACCATCCTCTCAGAACGCCGAACCCGAGGCCCGTACGGTTTGCAAGGCGGGGAAGCGGGACAGCCAGGGCGTAACGTCTTAATTTCTGGCGAAGAAGAACACCCGTTAGCAGGCAAAGTTTCCGTTTCTATGCGCGAAGATGATGTTATTCGCATAGAAACACCCGGTGGCGGCGGATTTTCGTCTTAGCAATTAACGTTGTTATAGTGAAACCT
>VXXH01000576.1 GCA_009835515.1 Candidatus Poribacteria bacterium | reverse complement strand
ATTTTGATCGGGTCGTGGACCAGCTCCTCAAAAGCGATGAGAATGTCAACGCACGTTGGGGTGGCAGATTGATGGATGCCCTCGATGGCGGCGAATCTATTATCATCCATACCCACAATATCCAGAGTTTCTCTGGGGTCTGGATGCAGGCGTTCTTGCAGGAGAAGTTTCTTGATGCCACCGAAGCCATCCTCGGACCGGATATTATGCTCCACCATTCCAAGCTTTTCTGTAAACCGCCGGAACAAGGTGCTCCCTTCCCAATGCACCAAGATTGGCAATATTTTCCGTCTGTCAAAGACAGCATGATAGCCGCGATTATCTACGTCTCAGAAGCTACCGATGAAATGGGGTGTGTCCGCGTCTATCCGGGTTCCCATAAGGAGCTTGGACGCATGGATGGCATGATGGGCAGTGGAAAAAATGCTGAAGTTACGGACCGATACCCGATTGAGAACGCAACCGTTTTGGAGGCGGAACCCGGAGACGTGCTTTTCTTCAGTTACTTCACGCTGCACGGTTCGATGCCGAACTATTCTAACAAAACGCGGAAAAGTGTACTCGTTCAGATGCTCGCTGGTGACGATGAAATTGAAGATGAAAACCGACACACCAATGTCAAATTGGTACTCCGTGGCTGGAATCATCTCGCAACCCGATCCTCTGTTGGAAGAATTATATAACAAAAGGAGAGTTAATAAATGATTAGAGTGGGTAAGATTAGTATGGCGCATGTCCACGCTGGTGGCTACGCCCGAAGAATTCACGAAAACCCTGAAACCGAACTCGTCGCTGTCTGGGACGAAGAAGAATACGGTGGTAGAAGTGCCGCGGAACAATACGAAGTCCCTTTCTACACCGATCTTGATGAAATCCTCAGCCGGGACGATGTAGACGCAGTCGCCGTTGATGCAATCACATCCGACCATCCGCGGGTAATGATTGCCGCTGCTGAAGCCGGTAAACATATCTTCACCGAGAAAGCACTCGCGATTACCGTCGCGGAATGCGATCCGATTATTGATGCCGTTGAGAAAGCTGGTGTAAAGTTCATGATTTCGCTGCCTTCCCGTGCGAACCCTGAAATCCTGTTTGCAAAAAAGGCAATTGACGACGGATTGCTTGGGGACATCACATTCGGTAGAGGACGGATTGCACACTCCGCTGCACTGGACAGTTGGTTCAGCGGCACAAGCGCATGGTTCGCAGATCCAGTACGTGCTGGTGGTGGCGCACTCTTCGATTTAGGGTGTCACCGCGTTGATGTTATTCGATGGTTAATGGGTGAACCTAAGAGTGCTATCGCCAAGATTAATAATTTCACCGGCAACTTCCCGATTGACGACAACAGCGTTTCGGTTGTTGAGTTCGCGAATAAGGCACTCGGTGTCATTGATGTCGCCTGGACACACCGTTCCGGTCCGAATATGCTTGAGATTTACGGCACGGAAGGCTCCTTTGCCGCAGGGCACGGCGAAATGCATTTTGAAACCCGTAAACTCTCTGATGAAGAAAAAGCGGACTACATCGCCAACGCTCCCGAAGCACCACCTGAACCGATGCAACAGTGGATCAATGCGATCCTTCGCGATGAACCGATGACAATTACGATCCAAGATGGACGTAACCTCACAGAGTTGATGCAGGCATTCTACATCTCCTCTGAACAAGGGCAAGCAGTTGGCTTCCCGCTCTAATACTAAATTAATGGGATTTATCTTAATTCTGGACGGTAGGTGCGGTTTGATGAAGTTTAAGAAAATATTTCGGTAATTGACGGGCAATAAATTGCCCTACTACAAACGGACGGGCTCGTAGTAGTGCGATTCATCGCACGTTCCGACATTACCGAATTAAAAAATTAATCTTCATCAAACCGCACCTACCGGTCCTGGGGGGTCCAAAGCAGGTCGCTTATGGGCGAGTACGCCGCAAAATTGGACGAAAAAACCGAGAACTAAATAGCGCTGCTACGTAGTGTTTGTGTGAGTCCTGTTAAGATTAAAGATAACCTGCCTCGGAGAGTAGATTCGCGAGGTTCCTTTGTCTACCACAACGACCTGTCAGAACCGTCAGAGTTTTACCTTGGAATTTCACTTTAAGTTCTCGGTTTTGCTGTCTTGGATTCCTCGATTTGATGCCTCTCTTGGTGAATACAATTGGGACGTACACAGGTTCCTTCAAATCCGACACGAGGGTAGCAGCGAATGCTAAACCACTTTTCAACTGCTCAAGGACATCCGATTCGTCCCCTTTACCATGACCTTTGAGTTCAATTGGAACCGCGACGAAGGTGTTTTCATTTTGATAAAACAACAATCGGTCGCACCGTTTTCCGCTCTTTCTTCGTGCGTCAAACTCTTTCTCTACATTTATCACGACCTTCTGCCTGGGCATGTCAGTAAGGTATACCCGACATCCTTCTCCGCTGCATGAGTTAGCGAGACTTTCTTGATCCACCTTCCCTCGGATATTTGCAAGACCTCTATTCAGGTTCAACCGCATCCCCCGCTTTCGTTTCTTCAATTCTATTTTGGAGTCCTGCCGCACGGTTATAGAGATCCTCCGCTATATCCAAGTGATCCTCCGGCTCTATACCTTCAACAAGATCAAACGGGAGTTCTGTAACTGGCTCGTTCTTATGGAACTGCCACGCGCCGACCTCTTCTTTTTTTAGGTGGTCTGCTGATTCGCTTGTGGATTCTCCGAGTTTCTGCAATTCACCTTCGCGAATCAAGTTCCCGATTTGTTGGAGGAGATAGTTGCTATGTGTTGTAATCAAGACACGAACACCCGCTCGGACCAAGCGGGCGAGAATGTGAGCGATTTTGGTTTGTAAATCTGGGTGTAGGTGAGATTCGGGCTCTTCAATAATGAGCAACTCACCTCGTTGAACGCTATGTCGCAGAAGGTAGACCAAAGGTGCAAGCTCAGATACCATCGCCGAGGCGTGGCTCATCCGCAGTGTATATTCTGACTGCTCTGGACGGTACAGAAATTCCGGAGACGCTTCTGATGCAGGACGTTTATCCTCTATTCTACCCTCCAGCAGCTCCGCCTCCAATTCTTCAGCGACGCGACGGACACTGTTTGGCGATATGGTGCTTTCCCTATAGTTAACGATCTGCTCAAAAAAATCTCCTATCACTCCGGAAAATGTAGATACTTCAAAACGATTACGCGTCGCGTGCTTGACGAGGGCAAGTTTGATCACACCGTGGCTTTGCATGATGCCACTTCGAGCAGCAGGCAAGTAATATGCATTCCTTGTTCGCCACCGACGGGCATGTAGAATCCGAAATAAATGTTCAACATCGGATATCTCATGGAACTCAGTTTTACGCATTGCGTCGTTTGCCTCAAGGAGAATTATGTCTGGGTTGATATGCCCAGTTATAGTGGGACCGGATCCGGCGTCTCGCGCCTCAAAAGACCAACACGTTTGATCTCCCTCGCGAACCGACAGTGCAACTTTCATTTCGTTGTCTCGGCTTCCAGTGAACCGAATTAACTTAGAAACAGATTCAAGGTCAAGACACCGCTTGAGTTCGTTTATGAAATCTTCCTGATTTGTGAGCATAGACTCTGATTGAGTGGATATGTGTTGAGGTAAATCGGAAAATTTGAATGGATGCTCAAGCGTGTTTAACTTTTCGACCACCTCTAACAACTCTTGTTCTAACGCCTTTTGCTCGCTTTGTGGGTAACGGTTTCGCGGACCGTAAAGAAAA
>VXXH01000070.1 GCA_009835515.1 Candidatus Poribacteria bacterium | reverse complement strand
GTTATAAATACATTATCACTTGAGCGTCGCGATCGGGAGATCATTCTTACAAAATATGATACCAAGCCCATTCAAAATTAGCAAGCATAAAAACCCAAAATGTGCTATACTAATTGCATACTGGTTTCCATACAATAGGAGAAAAAAATGATAAAATGGACATTATGCTTAGCAACAATTCTCTGTTTCGGGATTGCTGCCCACAGCAGTGCAAAAGAACTGACATTAGACGATATTTTCCCAACCGATCGAGTGATAGATGTACAAATTACCGTTTCGCAACGGGATTGGGATACGATCCGGTATCAGTCGCGGGATTTTGCGACAGCACTCGGCGCATCACGGCAATTTAAGCCGATGGAGAATCCGTATACCTACGTTGAAGCAAGCGTCAGTATTGATGGCGTGGTTTTCCCGAAGGTAGGACTCCGTAAAAAAGGGTTCATCGGTTCGCAAAGCCACACCCGCCCCTCTCTCAAAGTCAAATTAAATCACATTGATAAAAAAAGTGGGATTGAAGGACTGACGAACCTAACACTCAATAATAACAAACAAGACACAAGTTTAGTGAGCCAATTTATGGGGTATGCGCTGTTTAATGCAATCGGATCGCCTGCGCCACGCTGCGCGTATGCGAAAGTGACGGTGAACGGCGAAAACCTTGGGATATACTCGCACGTAGAGACTGTCCGTAAACCGTTGTTGAAACGCGCCTTCCGGAACAGCAAAGGTGCCCTCTATGAAGGGACGGTCGTGGATTTTTACGAAAATTGGGAAAACAGTTTTGAACACAAACGTGGTGACGAGGCGCGCGGTAGGGCACAGATCAATGCCTTAATCGATCTTCTGGCAGACTCAAAAGCAACAGAGACTGACATCGGTGCGTTGGTGGATTTGGAGTCGTTTTACAGATTCTGGGCAACTGAAGGTTTAGTCGGATTCTGGGACGGTTACTCCGGGAATAAAAACAACTTCTTCGTCTATTTGAACCCGGATGACGACAAATTTTATTTTATTCCGTGGGGGATGGACTCCATCTTTACAAAGATGAGTAAACTTGAGTTCATGAACGATAGGCGCGCACCGATCTCTGTCAAGACACAGGGCTTGATTGCTTACAAGTTGTATCAATTCGAGAACGGAAGACGGCGGTATGCAGAAGCACTCACCGAGATTTTAGATAATCATTGGGATGTGCCAGAATTGTTAACAGCGTTAGACAAAATCGCTGTAATGGTTGAACCCCATTTAGTGCCTGCCCAGCGCACGATTGAGGAAGAATGGGAGGGAGGCAGAGGCGCGTGGCAGGGGTTTGATAAACCGACCTTCGCAAGCGAATTGGACAAAGTCCGTGACTTCATCCGCAACCGCAAAAGTGATATACAAGCAGAGATCGCTGATGGAATGCCTGTATGGCGGAAACGACCGGATCCGCCGTTTGTCATCCCAGAAGATGGCGATTTCTCAAAAATGTTTCTAAAATTCATAGAAAATACCTTAGCAGGGGCAGCACGCGACGGAGATCTTGAAGCCATCAAACAGCATATAGCAGAAGGGGCTGATGTTAATGCGTTGCATTTTGAGATGCCGCCGTTGACATGGGCAGCGATGATGGGGCAGACAGACGCTGCCGAACTGCTACTCCAACAGGGTGCGGACATCAATGGCAGAAACAGAGACGGTAACACCGCGTTACACCTCGCCGCGTTTTTAGGACGCGCTGAAACCGCTGAACTACTCCTAAAAAACGGTGCCGATGTCAACGCAAGGAATGACGATGCGGGAACACCTGTAGACATTTTGGGAACTCCGTGGGAAATGACAAGACTTCTGTCAGGACCCATGGGTATAAAATTAAAACAAAAACAGGTTGAAAGCGGAAAAGCCAAAATTCGGGAGATGTTTAGCACTGACGCGAAAATCGGTGACCAAACTTCGCCAAAGGTCCAAAACAATTCAACAGACTTATGGACAGCAGCCCGCACTGGCGACCTACAAGCAATAAAACGCTATATTGAAGAAGGCGGAAATATCAACGCCTTGGACAAAGGGTTCCAAGTATCAGCGATGTCATGGAGCGCACTTTACGGGCAGACTGAAGTTGTCCAACTCTTGATTGAAAACGGTGTTGACGTGAATATAAAAAATGGAGATGGTGCTACACCGTTACACAGTGCCGCATTTCTCGGAAGAGTTGATGTAGCGAAATTTTTGCTGGACAACGGAGCGAACATCAAAGCACGCAACGACGATGGGGCAACACCCGCGGATGTTTTATCCGTTAATTGGGAAACCACTGCCTTCGTTGGTAGCTTGATCGGCCTAGACATTAAGAAGGAAGAGGGCACTGTCATGAACGGTAGAAACGAGATTGCGAAACTCTTTGGAATTGATGGCGTTCCCAATGAAGCAGGGACATTTTCCGCACAGAGGTTATCAGAAGCAGCATTCACCGGTGACCTTACAACAATGAAACAGGCATTAACACAGGGCGCAGATGTTAATACGATGGATCCGCAATCCGGCAGTACGTTTCTGGCGACTGCTGCACTAATGGGACACACGAAAGTTGTGTCGGTACTCCTTGAACACGGTGCCGATGTGAATGCGAGAAGCCGGGACGGGGCAACGCCACTACATACAGCAGCGTTCCTTGGGCGTGCTGAGACAGTGAAACTCCTTCTTGAAAAAGGCGCGGACATCTCACTGCGAAATAATACAGGCGGCACCGCACTTGATGGCGCAAAACTGGACTGGCTGATAACCAAGGGTATCCTCGGCATGTTGAGACTTGAGGTAGACGAGGCAGAAGTCAAAGCCGGTAGAGCCGAAGTTATAAAGCTCATCTCTCAACACAATAGGAAATAGACACGACACGGAGGTGGAACAGATGCATAATTCGCAGACCAACGCTGAATCTATTCAAGAGGTCCCAGCACCCGACACGATGACACTACAGGAATTTCTTGAAAACGATTTAGAGGGGTATGAGTATATAAAAGGAGAATTAGTGCCCATGGCAGCTGCGGCAATTGTACATGGTGAAATAGGATCTAACGTCCATTTTCTTTTAGCATCACACGTGCGTGAAAATAAATTAGGGCGTTTATATATTGTGGAAACAACATTTCAATTAGGGGATCGGGTCGTAAAACCTGATATTGGATTTGTCTCGACAGAACGGTTGTCAGAAGATAAATTAAAAGGATTCTCCGTGGCTCCTGACCTCGCTATTGAGATAGTGTCCCCGACAGATAAACATTATGATGCTACCGAAAAGGCGTTAGCTTACCTAAAAGCAGGTACACGCCTCGTTTGGGTTATTGAACCCGTTGCGAAGACGGTAATGGTCTATCGTTCGCCAACGAATATCTCGTTGCTAACCTATGATGACATATTGACCGGTGAAGATGTCGTTGAAGGATTTACATGTCCAGTAGCACAGTTGTTTGAATAGGAGGAATAGTTGTTAGTGGTCAATGGTCAGTTAAAAAGGTTTACTGTGGCAGGTACAACAAAAGCAACTGCCACAAGGTGACTCTTAACTGATAACTGATGACTGATAACTGAAAACTAATAATGGCAAAACAGATTAATTACGCTGACATCTTAGAAACCGGTGATAACGGCATCTATGATATTCAGACGCATGCCGCCGGTCCCGAAGGCAGTCTGCCGCTCACGGAAGAGATGCTCCTCATTCGACCGAGTGGCGACGTATTCGGCTTGACCCACAAC
>VXXH01000568.1 GCA_009835515.1 Candidatus Poribacteria bacterium | reverse complement strand
ATTATAATTGACATGCAGTACCCTTGTCAAGGATTTATGGAAATTAACAGTTATAGACTATCGGTTTCGCGCCGTGCCTGCTGTTGAAACCTGAACTGTGATTTCTGTGATTGATATGATTTTCGATGAGAAGCGGTCATTCAGAAATGGCATTAGGCAACCTCGCCAGCGAAAGGAATGTGTGAGTCCTATTAATGAAGGGATATTGGCTTCGGACCTGCATCACCGACGCTGGAGGAAACTGCTTTTGAGTGTGAGCTGCCGCCGCTGTCCGTTCTTTTTGAGTGTGACGTGCTTGGTTTGGATGTGGGTGACGTGGGTGTCGGTGTCAAGTGTATCACCGATAGTGACGATGTGCGTCTGATTTCGGACGATGTTTTGGATGATGGCTTTCGGAGGGGTCTTTGCATCTGTGGGGATGATGGTTCCAAGCAAACGGTAAGGTTCTTGTGGATGTGGCGGTGTCCAACCCAACGGACGAAAAAGATTGTTGTCAATGATGGTGCGGTAGAAATCCGAGTTCTGAAAGTGCTTTAATTCCACGTCTTCGGTTGGCGGAGTGGAAGATTGGAAGCGGGAACGCGGTGGAGTTGTGCTGACTGTCGGGGGCATTTGTGTTTTGACGGTTATCGTTGTGCTGTCGGGGTGCGTGGCGGTGTGGAGCGAAAAGAGTATCGCGAGGGCAAGACCAGCGAGACCAACGAGACCGGTGCCGATGTGTTTTATGTGCTTGGTGGACATGGTGTTTTCCTGAGAAAAAAGAAAGGGAGTCCGCGAAGGAGACAAAACCCGATGGCAAGCGTTGCGAGGATGCGGCTTGTAGTTGAAAGGGGGGCGTTATTGAAAACGGTCGCGCTGGCGAGGCTGATAAAGGTGATCGTTTTCACGGCACCGTAGAGTCCTCGACTGATACGTGAGCGGGTGAGGGCGTATGTCCATCCCTTTTCTGGGTATCCGTGTGTCCGTTGCAACGTCTCTGTGATAAAACCGCGTGCCATGACAACGATTGGCATCCATACAGGTGTTAATCCTATTGCTGTGAAGTATATCCAGAACGTATTTTCGACAATTCTATCCGCAATAGTGTCCAGTAACGCACCCATCTCGGAGGTCTCCTTGCGTTTACGGGCAATAATACCATCGACGGCATCAAGGATGAAGATCAACGCGATGGCGAAAATCAGGATGATGTCCAAGCGCGCGTAATGACCAAACAAGGCGATGACAAGAAATGTAAAAAACACGCGGAAGAGTGTTATTGTATTTGCAAGCATGTTTATTGAAGTTGTAGCGTATCGTCTATCTCTGGGAAACCGGTTTTCAGGTAGTTTAGATCGGTTTTGATGTCTGATGGATAATGAAGTTCCCAGACTTTTATTGGGGTATTGTCGAAATCCTTCTTTGGATAGACCGGTAGAAATGCGTCACTTAGGTCACCATGCAGAAAAGAATGGCTTGGGTCCTTTCCCGTGAGCATAATGTGTGTTGCGCCGTGGGTTTTTAGGTATTCTAATACTTCGTTTTCGGAAGTGGCGTTATGGACGTGTTGGTTATAGAGAAGTATCCAGTTTTGGAGATAGGTGTCTTGGTCGATGATAGTTTTGACACCGCCAAGCACGTTGAGTTGACTGCCATAGCCCCAATGTGCGGCAACAATCGCGGTGTTGGGAAGTTCTATTTTCATTGAGTCGAATGCTTTTTTGACGTTCGCGTCTTCTGGCTTTGGCGCGCGCATGTGTTTTGCAGTCCATAAAGCGTGTGTAGCATGCGCGCCTAAGAGGGGAAAGAACATAAGACTTGCGAGCATTGCAATGGCGATTCCGGCCCTAAGGACGGTTTGGGGATATCGCTTGAAATGATGGCTGATAGTATGTGACAGAAATTGTATGAGTTCGGCGGTAAAGATGGACAGAGGCACACCGATAAAGAAGTCGTACCGCCTTGCATCACGAGAGAGGGCGATCCAGCCCAGAAACCAGAAAGTGAAGGCTATATAGACGAGTTCGTTAGGTATGTATGTTTTTCGCCCCGCAAGCAGCAGAAAAACGATCGCACAGCCTGCTATGGCAATACCAAAAAGGAAATTTCCCAAATCTTCACCCCATATTTTATCTAAGGGTTGCCGGAAAAAGACGGTGAGAGTGAAAACAGCAATCGGTATAGCGAACATGACACCGCCTCCCCTCCATCTGTACAGCGGGGTCAAAATGCTTCCAATGCCTCCGAAGAAAACGACGGTTCCGTATCGAGATGCCCAATACTTAAAATTAGGTGCTTGGAGTTCTGTCATCGCTTGCATCACGGGATTTTGACTCAGTGGGACAGTGGTATTGATGAAGGTGCTATGTTGTATCAATACATAGCCGAGAGCGAGGGTGCTGCTTACAAACGTCAATCCGAGTGCAAGGGGGCGTGCATGGGGGCGGAGTTTGCCCACTTTTGAGACGAGCAGCCCTCGAAGTACGCGCATCCCTAAAAGCACAAGAGGCGGCGTGAGAACAAACGCTGCGAGGTGTTCTGCAAAACCATATCCATTCCTGTAGGCGGGTGATGCAAGCCACAGTGTTGGAACGAAGGTTAACACCCATAGGGTATAATGTCCTAATCCTTCTTCGGTTTCGGATGTCAGAAACCGCCAAAGTTCTACAACTATGATGACGCTCAAGAACACGCCGAAGCCTTCCCAAGACAGACCACCGAGAAAGACAATAAAGCCGCTGATGAGCATCCAAAAAAGCCTGATGCACCGGCGTTGTGCTTGTACGGACACGAGATAGGTTGTCACCGCAAGGATGCCAATCATCAGGCAAAATGCGTCTCGGTCGCCGAAGCCTGCGGTGGAACGTTCGATGCTGCCCGGCAATGTTGCCAAAAGCACACCCACTATGCTTGAAAAGAGAAGTCCGTAAGTGTGGTATAGGTAGAGACAGAGCGCTCCGAGCCCGATACAAAAGCAAATGACTGGCATATAGAGGCAGACATCGTAAAGCGTGAGATTCGGAAATATCCAAGCCGCTGCTTTATGAGCATAAGCGAGGGTGTAGCCATAGAGATTTAGGGTCTGTCCCAAATCTCTACCAATAGGCAACCACCGGTGCATATCGCGTGCCGGCAGTTCACCGTATTCGGAAATTAGGGAAGCCTGCCAGTAGTAGAAGTAGCCATCTGTCTCGGTGAACTGAGCTGCAGGAAGGTCTTCTAAGCCTTGAACGCGGATCCAGAACGCGATGAACAGAATGGTGCAAAGTAGTATTAACCTCACAGAAACGACCGCGTACGGAATGGAAAAAATATCTGTTCGAGACAACAAGCTGCTTCATTCCCGTTATTTCTTTTCACATGATGATGTAGTAAAGCATCCAAGCAAGGTATAAGAGGAGTATCAGTAAAGCAATCTGAAACCAGATAGCGTATACCTTCTTCCATTCTGACCATCGGGCGAGCCATGAGAAGAGGGATAAGAGGAGTATTATCGATCCCAACCACTTTAAATTTCTTGCACTCATCCAAAAATTCACGATTCCTAAAGTTAATAAGGTGGCCCCAATGATTGCGAGGGTGATGATGTTACGCCCACCTTTTATTAAGACTCTAAATCTCATTTTTTTTCACAAAAGCATAAGGAGGTTAACTGCCTATGTCTCCCACCGGATTAGGGTTGTTAGTTTTACTTGCCAAACCAGAGCCTCCACCGCCAGCCGGCTCCTATCCAAGACGTGATGTCGATGCGTGTTTTTTGG
>VXXH01000066.1 GCA_009835515.1 Candidatus Poribacteria bacterium | reverse complement strand
TCAGTTATCGGAAAGTTTTAAATGCCTCGCAGTGAGAGTAAAGTGTGCTAAAGCGGAGGCAAAGTTGTAAAGTATATCTAAAGTGAACTAAAGCGGGTAAAGTCCGTAAAGTCTGTAAAGTGTGCTAAAGTGAGCTAAAGTTGAAAGAGGGATCCTCATAACTTCACAACTTTGAAACTTTAGAACACTTGCAAACTTTTTTATCTTTAGAACACTACCAAACTTTCTGACCTTCAGATACACTTGCAAACTTTCTGACCGCTGATGGAAACTTCTTAACTGACCGCTGATGGCTGATCGCTGACGGCTATTTTGCTGATAACTGCTTCGGCGCGTGCGATTAACGTGCGACGCTCGTTCGTCGTGAGCGGCACGGGTGCGAAACGATGGTAATCACATTTCGTAAGGAGATCAACGAGTTCTTCAAGCGTAGCCTCGGAGACACCGGCTTGCACGCAAACCTCGCGCGCCGTGTCGATATTGCGTTGTGCCAGCCCAAGTGTATCCTCAATATACTGATACAATATCTGTGCAAGTGTATTCGCAAACGCCGTCGCCGCATCTGTAGCATCGTTGCGGGCGAGTGCCGTAAGCGCATCACGTGCTTCTGAAATAGGTGGTGCAGTTTCCGTTTCCGCCTGTCTTCCGCTTCGTCCTTTCGGGGCGTTGTCGTTAACCGGCACCGTTCCGGTCGTCGCGTTTACGCCCGTATCCGTAGACCTCTGAAACCTAACACGGTACCAGAGAAAGCTTGCAACCAACACACCGAAACTCAGCACCACAAACAACATTATCCAGATCCACCACGGTGAAGACTCGGTATCAACAACGCCAACGGCATCATTCGGATTTGGACGCACGGAAACAGGAATAGGGGTCGTCTGTGCCGTCGCATAAACCGCCCGGCTTGGATCGAAGTAGATATACGCAATAGCAGGGATACGCAGCGTTCCCGATCGAGCAGGGATTAAGGCATAAGCGTAAGTTCGAGTTGTCGGTGCGGAGCCTTCAACGAGGTTGGGTCCGTTCACAACGACACCCGGTATCGCTGGCAGTTGAGGCGCCGTAACCGTTTGCATGCTGCCCCGTCCAGAGATCTGCACAGACAACGTCAGCGCACGCCCTGCTTCTATAGCATTCCGATCCACATAAGCAGAGATTTGGTATTCGCCAACAGCACCGCTGAACTGCGAAGGCTTTCCGGTTTCGGGCAGAGGTTGAACAGTCAATTTCAAGGGGTTCGTTTTCAACATCTTACGTCCACCAGGAATAGGGAGTATTAATGTTGCGGGTTCGATGACAAGCTGCCCTGTCCGCTGTGGATATAACCGGCGCACCTGTTCCTGCACCCAAAATGTTTTCCCACGAATCCGCTGCGTTTGTGGTGACAGTGGTGGCAGTTCCTCAACTAAAAAATCAGGGAACGTCGGGAGCTGTGGAGTTGGCGACGCTTGCGTCGGCAGCACTGCGGTATAGAGATAGCGAAAGGTGTATGTCAGCGGGGCATTGAGATACGGTTCGGCACTACTCACTTCGGCTTCAACTTGATGAACGCTCTGCGTCGAAACATCCGTATAAGTGTTGGCACCACTGACGCGGATGGATCCAGGATTCGCGAAATAGGTCGTACCTTGGTAGGCAAAACGGACATCGGAGAGCGAAAAGTCACCGATTGCCTGTGGAATCAGTTCATACGCCCACGCCATAGAAACGGCAATCTTGTTGGAGGCCAATCGCGGTGTCGTTTCGGAATGCAGCGGGACCGCAAGGAACGCAGGCAGGAAATTGAACCTCGGTGCCTCAATGTGCGTGATAGCGGTATCCCCTGAAAGCGTGAGATCCAACCGTGCCTTCTCGTCAAACTGAATCTGACGTGGATTTACCACAGCAGCGACATTAATCTCTTGACTGAGTGCCTCTGTTGCAAGAAAGATGAAAACAATACTAACGAAAAAGACTGGAAGACTGGAAAACTGGAAGATTGGGAACCTTATCCTTCTATCCTGCCATCCTTCCATCTTTCCATCCTTCTGAAGTCTACCAATCCTTCTCACGTCGAGGTCCGCTTTTGCGCTGTTGCTGCAGTAATTTTTGCCGTAGCCTATTTTCATTCTTACTAAAACGTTTGAGGAGTTGAAGTGCCTCCGCTTCGCCAATATCGTCCGGTTTCGTTTGCGGTGCCGCGTTTTTATTCGCACGCCGCTGTTGTGCCAAATCCTTTTGTTGTTCCGCGAGTCGAAGCGCCAATGCGAGGTTGTGTTGGGCATCAGTATCCTGCGGATTCAAACGGAGCGAGTGCCTGTAAGCATCAATCGCGCGACCGAGATCACCGGTTTTAAATTCGGCATTTCCCAAGTTGTAATAGATATGCGCCAGATTTAGCGTCCTCTCGGTTTTCCCACTCTGTCTTGCTAACGCTTCCCGAAACGCCTGTCCTGCTTCGCCAAACCTACCGCTTCTATAGAGCATGGTGCCGAGATTATAGTAAGCGACCGGATGATCAGGCTTCTGAAACGTCGCCTCTTGAAAAGCGATCTGTGCCGCGTTATAGTCCCCTTGCAGATACGCCTCGTGACCAGCGTTCATCGTGCGCGTCCAACCGCCGATCCAGCCAACAAACGTAGTGGCGCATAAAATAAAAAAACAGATAAGGCACCTATTTCGCATGCTATAACCTCAGTGTCTCTGTTTCGGTAGGTCACGTAAAAATATTTTAACGTGCCAATCCAGATTTGTCAAGTCTAATAGTTATCAGTTGTCAGTTTGCCTCACAGTGAGAGTTACAAGAGGTTTGCTGTTGCTTGAACAGTAACCTCAACTGCTACAAGAACCCTCTTAACTGAAAACTGATAACCGATAACTGATAACCATTCTCTCTGACGACTGACAACTGACAACTGACAACCATTAAAAAAATAAGGCGCGCTCTGAGAAGCGCGCCTACAGAAAATAACAAGGATTGCTTATTTCTGTTTGATGTCTGCCC
Source organism: Candidatus Poribacteria bacterium (assembly GCA_009835515.1). Lineage (GTDB taxonomy): Bacteria > Poribacteria > WGA-4E > WGA-4E > WGA-3G > WGA-3G. The sequence continues at coordinate 758 of VXXH01000066.1, read as the reverse complement.
AAGTCGTTGTCAACTTCCCGGCAGGTTCAACGGATGTCAGCGGTGCAATTTCATCAAAGAAACTCTGCTTATCCGTTGCATCTTTCGGGTAAATAGTGACTGCGTCATGGGTTGCATCATCAAAGTGCAGGTTGAAATATGCAGAACCGCCAGATTCACCACAGCGATACAGCAGTACGTTCCCGCCTTTTTGCAACTCGACTTCAACGTTGTGAAGGATCGTTCGTGCGGCACCTGTCCATCTGGAGTTGTTGTGCCATTTCTCGCCGTTAATCCAGATGTGGGCATGGTCATCGTGGGCAGGGGACATGATGGAGGTCATAGCACTCGGCGCGTCAATAACGATAACCGCATAGGTTTCAATGTTATCAGCAGGACCGTCTCTGTTCATGTTGTTCCCATCTGCCGGATCAATTTCAAAGACCGTCCAGGCACGTGTGCCACCGTGGTCGTCTCCCCATTCCACATCAATATCTTGTGTCATGAGCAAGCCTGCCATAGTTGAAAGCGAGGCATCGGTAATTTGTCCGCCGGTACCTTCTGCTATAACATCAACGAGTGCGGAAGCTTGAAAACCACCGTTGTTTTCATAGTTGCCCTCGGGACCATACCACTTCGTAATCCAGTTTTCATTGTCAGCGTGATCTTCTCTCAGGTCGTCCCCGTTCGGGTCTGGGTCTTCCAGGTGTGCGTCTTCAGCCAGTGGGCCCCCTTGGATCAGGTCAGCCGCAAATAGATGCTGCGAGCCACTGATAACG
>VXXH01000025.1 GCA_009835515.1 Candidatus Poribacteria bacterium | reverse complement strand
CCCATACGCACCCTCACAGGGCATGGAGATGTGGTCTGGAGCGTGTCATTTAGTCCAGATGGGAAAACACTCGCAAGTGGGAGCGGGGATAAGACTATCCATCTATGGGATGCAAACACAGGTAATCCCATACGCACACTCACAGGGCATACGTGGGCTGTCAGAAGTGTGGCGTTTAGCCCGGATGGACAAACGCTCGCAAGCGGGAGTTACCAGGAAATCCGTTTATGGGATGTCATCACAGGAAATTACATACGCACGCTCACAGGGCATACGCATGCGGTAAATAGCGTATCCTATAGTCCAGCTCGACAGACGCTCGCAAGCGGGAGAGGGGACAATACCATCCGTTTATGGGATGTCAACATAGGTAATCTCGTACGCACATTCACAGGGCATACAGATGCGGTCTGGAGCGTGGCGTTTAGCCCGGATAGCGGTACCCTCTCGAGTGGGAGTAGCGACGGCACGATACTCTTGTGGACACTCACACGGGCAGACTAACCCCTACACCTTACACTGACTGCAAGCGAATTCACCGCCATGCGGAAGATACTGGGACGAAAGTAAAGGATTCGGAAGGATGGTATGAAAGTTCAGAATCCTTGAAAGCACAATTGGAAGAAGACAAACGGCAAGGCTGAAAATATGTTTTACTTTTGATCCGTCTAAACACATATCTCTGGAAGCATCTGCCGATTCATTGAGGAAAACAACGTGAATTTAAATACTGTTCATACACTTGATACTGGCACAGAACTGTTCATTGATGACATACTGATCGCTTCCAAACACGGCGTGACGCGCACACTGCATCAGGGCGTAAAGCATGATGTTTCTGTTCTTAAACCTGACCCCGACAATCTGTGGGAACACGGTGGACCGGATCAGTCCAGACGTGTACACCTCTACGGGACTACAATGTACGATGCTGCGTACGGAAAATACCGTATGTGGTACATGTGTCGTATGGGACCGCATTGGCGGTTTGAAGCGAATGAGATTCCAGGACTTTACGTGCCACGTCCTGACCGAAACCCGTCAACATATAGCGGACAGACCCACGATGCTTACGGGCGGAAATTTGTTGAAAACGATCGCGGCGATCTCACCTGCTATGCAGAAAGCGATGACGGGTTGACGTGGACGAAACCGAATTTGGGACTCTTTGAATTCAACGGAAACCCAAATAACAACATTGTGTGGGACCTCCACGGCGCGTGTGTCTTCCGTGATGACGATGAACCGGATCCGCAGAGACGGTATAAGATGATCGGTTTTTGCAGACGGTACCGTAACATCTTCCTGCTCATGTCACCCGATGGTATCCGATGGGACGACTCAGATTACCTTGAACCGATTGCGGATCGGAACAACGAAGGCGCGTTCAACGTCATCTACGATAAAAAAACAGACCTGTTTCGTGCTTACGCTCTCATACGTGGAGACGATAAAGACGCAAGGCGTATGATCGCATACACTGAAAGTCCACGTCTTGAGGGACCTTGGAAACCGCTCGAACCGATGTTCGGTGCAACGGATGCGGATGACGAAATCGGTGTACAGAGATACGGCGCAGATCGTGCTGAAATCCACAACATGTCAGGTTTCCTCTATCATAATATCTATATCGGGATCGCTGGGGTGCTCTATGTGACGGGACCGGGTGCGGCGGAGCATGAAATCCCTATCGATGGACCGATTGACGCGCAACTCGTTTGCAGCCGAGACGGGTTTAATTGGGACTATCCCGATGCAATTCGGACACCGATTATCCCGCGCGGTGAAAGCGGTACATTTGACACCGGTATGATTATGGGAACGGCTATTGAACCGATTATCACTGACGATGAAATCCACTGGTACTATACAGGGACAGAACACACCCACGGCGCGCAGATGAAGGATCGGCACAAAGAGATCGGACTTGCGAAGTGGCGATTAGACGGTTTCGTTTCGCTTGATGCCGATGAAGAAGAAGCGGTCGTTGAAACCGTTCCGTTGCAGCTTCCCGGTGGGGGACTTGAAATTAACGCGGAGGCCAGCGGCGGGCAGGTTAGCGTTGAAGTACTAACGGCCGATGGACAAGTTCAACCCGGCTTTTCGATAGACGATTGTATTCCATTGACAAGTGATAATATACGCTATTCGGTGCAATGGAAATCGGCGACATTGATGACCGCAGCACAACCACTGAGATTTCGCTTTGTGTTGAACCGAGCAAAACTATACGCTTTCCGAGTAGGCGTAAATGCCTGATAACGATATTTGCGTTAATTAAATATCTTGAATTTTCTCGCCAAAGGAAAAGTGAATGAATACCTTATCGACACACGACGACTCCCCGGAAAATCGTGTGGATAACCTGTTGAAACTGGAAGTACTTGAAGCGTTTGACCGGACTGCGTTTGAGCGCGATGGATATTGGGTGTGGGAAGGGATACTAACGGATGCTGCCCGTAAACAGTGGACAGCCAGCTTACAGAAGTTACAACAGATGAACGATGCGATCCTCATAGATACGGAGTGGAGTGCTATAGACTTTGAGGCGCGGGGGTTTCCGCAGCCTTTGCCAGAACAAATTGCGGCGGCGTTTTTGGCGGCGTGCTGCGGGGGTTCAGAGCAAATGCCAAGTTTCCTCAGAACCGCTGAGTTGCGTCAATATATGCATACCCAAGGGCTGTTCGGACCGGGCAACGCGTTGGTCACACATGGGTTCAAGTCACAAGGTGTCATGCCGGAATACTTTCCTGCAGGATACGACGACTTTATAATGGATGTGACATCTGCTCATCCACAAATGATGGCACTCTTCAGGAAACTTTTCGGAGACCGATTTATACTTGATCACTGCTTCATGCTCAACCGGGCACCGGGTTCAAAAGGGCGCCGGTGGCATGCACACCAGTATCGGGAGGGACAGTACGAAGTTGAGGACCCGATTGGGACTGGCCACGCCTTTACCACTGATTTCCTACAACGGCAGTGTATTCGGACGTTGTGCTATCCAGAAGGTGCGACTATCGAGGATGGCGGCGAACTTGCGATTATCCCCGGTGCACATCTCTATCGGATTCCGTACAAATGGAGCACGGAACGACCCGATGATGACGCTGCCATGAAAGCGGGTTGGCTGAAAGGCAAAATCCACGCCTTCACAGGGAAGCCGTTGGAAATCGTACACCTCTCACTACCGCCCGGAAGCATGGTTTCGTTTGTCCATCACATGCCGCATTACGTTGGCTATCGGAAGCAAGGGATGCCGACCCGGTGGGGACTGCTTATGGCGTATCGAACGCCTGACCCAGAAGCAGATCCAGCCAAATGGACAAATGGCATTCCGACCCATTGGGTGGAACAGGCCGCGGCCCAAGGAAAACTACCCACTGCGGCACAGCGTGTATTTGAGGCAGATAATCCCCTCGATATGCACTCACGGAGTCGTAACGAATAAGATTACCTTATTGGGAGGTCCCACCTCAAGGTAGAAACCGGAAGATTTCGAGTCCGATGTTTCCGTATGCAAGACGTTCCATTTTACCCGCCTTTACTTCAAAAGCCCATTTTCCGTGTACCATTGGGCGTTTGGATACAAAGCCATAATGGATACCTCTAATTTTATTGTCCAGCGTTACTGTCCGACATCTGGATCCAGTTCCTTAGCTTTTTGAAAATCTACTTTTGCGGCTTCCTTCTGCCCAAGTGCCTCTTTCGCCTGCCCACGGTCATAATAGTATCTTGCAT
>VXXH01000624.1 GCA_009835515.1 Candidatus Poribacteria bacterium | reverse complement strand
GTAACGCGACCGAGGAATTAACACAATTCTATCCCAGAATTCAAGGTTTAAACAAACTGCAACAGCAAAGAAAAATAATTCAGAGTGAGTGGTGGAAGAAGTGTGATGGATCCAAACGCAAAATCATGGCGGAGTGTTTAATCCCTGACTTTGTCAAACCTCAACACATCCGTTCAGTCGTCATCGCTGACGATACAATGAGAAATTGGATACAGGGAACACTTAACAATCTTCAACTTCCTATTATTTGTCAACCCGATATTTTTTTTCAACCTAAACGTCGAATTACAATCGGTAAGAATATTTCTCTTGTTGATGGCGGTGATATGTTTTTTTCTGAATTGCAGACATTAACAGTTACAGTTAACCTCCAAGGAGTTATGGGGAAAGGGGTGGCATTGCGTGCAAAGGAGCAATTTCCTGATGTCTATGTAGATTATGAAAAAGCATGCCGCGCGAAGAAAGTCACACCTGAACGTCCTTATATCTATAAACGCGAGGAATCATTTGCAGATGAGTTGACGGATCGTAAACCACACCGCGTAAACATTAAAAACCCAATGAAGTGGTTTTTACTTTTTGCAACAAAACGGCACTGGCGCCAAAACTCACGAATAGAAGACATTGAAAGCGGTTTGCAGTGGTTACAGAACAATTGCAAAAAAGAAGGTATCCAATCACTCGCTATGTCTGCCCTGGGTTGTACGAACGGAGGTTTAAGCTGGGCAGATGTTGCTCCACTCATGTGCAAGTACCTTCATGAGATCAACATTCCTGTCGAAATCTATCTCCCGCGTGAATACCCAATTCGACCTGAGTATTTAACAAAAAAGTATCTCTTGGCACCCTAATAGGCTAAAGAGAGATTTTTTGGTCATACAAGGTTTATGTCTAAGATCCAGCGCGGTTGCAAACCGCGCCTACCGGGTCTGGTGATCAGGGCTTTTTTTTAAAATTGACACTTATGGTAAATCGTCTGTTGGCTTGTCTTGATCTACATCAGCACATAACTTTCGCAGGGTTCATCTAAATCCGCAAAGACTTTCGGACCCACCTTCAGAAAGCGTCCGTTCAGCATAATGAATTGAACACTTGCACCAGATGCATCTCTCCGTAAAAAGAGATATTCCCCGACAAACCGAATATCTTCAGTAGACATCTCCGCCAAACCGTCGTCAGAGATTAAAAACGTATCTGTCGTGTTCGGCAACGCAAGCGTGAAACCTGTCCCCAAAACATCAGCATCTGTACAAACTTCAATATCAGAAATAGTGGGATGTGCTTTGACGGCAGCTCTCATCGGAAAGAGGAGTGTATTCAGGACTGCTGGTGATTCGCTGTTACGCCGATAGATAACGCTGTCTTCCGCTAACGCTACCGTGAGGTCTGTCGTATCGGTTACACCGATAAAGAGGTTACTACGGTGTGCGTCTTCGGTCCAAATATATCCGGCATCAGCGTCAATGTGAGTATCTATCCCGTCACCGACATGGAAAGTCTGTTCAAGTGTCTGGGCTTCCGCACCCAACACAAGATCGTGCAAAATAAAGTATTCGCCTTTAAGGTAGAAGATGCCGCGTTTATGATGCACCGCTGCAGCTTGACACCATTTTTCGACGAAATCAAAAGCAGGTGTTGTTATCCATTGTGTATCAAGCACATCAGAGGTTGTTAGTGTCGTACCGAGCACACGGACTGAACCTGTTGTCAATTGTCGTCCGTGTGCATAGAGTGCCAGTCTTGATACATCGGCGTTTTGAGAGTCTCCCTTTGGCTGTGCGTCAAAGAACAGGTATTGTCCGTCCGGCTGCCAGTTATCTCTCATGATGTAACAATCCGTCTCAGGCAGCGCGTGCGATGTGGTGTCAGGACACTTGAAGCTGCTATCAGCGATGGCGCAGAGTTCAACGGCATCGAAGTTCGGAGCAGGGAGCGGACCGAGGGGTGGAAACGAACAATCGGGTTGGCTCAAATGGATACATGTCGCTAATAATTTTTCAAGCAACATCCGTAATTCTTTAAAGTAGTAGGCACACTCCGTCGTGCCGTGAACAGATAGAAATCTCGCGAAATCCGCGATTGCCTCAGCTTGTGCCCGGAGTGTCCGGTCTTTATGAAACCCATCAGTGTGGAAGAACGCGTCGGTTATCCACTTGAAGCGATGCAGTGCCAACTTATGAAGTTGCTCACTTCCGCGATACTCTGGGAACAGGTGCGCTGCGATACCGATTTCCGTAGTCGCTGTGATAGCCGGAGTCGGATGGATAGACAACCGAAGCAGACACTCAAGATAGGTTTTGGCTGTGGCGTAGGTGTCAGAGCGTTCTAATAGAGGTGCATCGCCGTTAGAAACGCCTCCTACAAAGTCTTTTAGGAACTGCCGACGAAAGGCGGTATAAGCGGTTTTCGCGGTAGGTGTATCGTCTGCGAGGACCGCAGCTTTCACGGCTTCCATTCCCGGAAAATCCAAGTTGAGTCCCTCAAAAAAATCGCTATCGCTGAGGGGCAAATCAAAGCGGTTTTTCAGCGTGAAATTCCGTTTAAGCACGGCGTTATAAGTGTCAATCGCAGATGCCAGAATCGGGAGGTTCCGTTCGTTTGCAAGCGAGAAGGCAACATCAATCGGTAGGGTAAGATGCGAATCCGTCGGTGCGGGGGCAACCTCGGCAAGCACTGCGGAGATCCTCCCAAACCCAGCGAGTCGCCAGAGTTTGGACTGCGGAAGCAACGCACAGACGCTACCCACCAACGCCAATGCGCTCCCGGCTTCAAGTCTCGGACGCGGTTCACCATCGGGATAGGCGTAAAGGTAAACGGCGTGTTCTAACAGGATACGCGCAAGCTCTCGGTATCCGAACTCGGTCAGCGGTTCATGCGCGGCAACTGCGACTCCCTCAACGACACGCGCCGCGACGGATTCCAACCGCCATGCCGGATGTTGTGGCGTAAATTCAACCGGTGTCGGATTCGACTCCGAGAAGGTGAGCAGCTCCTCACAATCCGCGATCGGTTCGAGTTGCACAATGATAGGTATCTGCTGCCTCGCGAGGTCTTCTGCCAGTAATTGGATATGTTCAGTTCGGATAGTCGTCCATTTTTCCAACAGCATGTTAGGACCCTATATTTCAGGTTTCCAACATAATAACAGCATTGCGGATAATCTGTCAACCGACACAATCTCTTTGCTGTATCGCGACACCTCTCCGAAAATGCTCAACGCAAGATGCTTGAAACCTCAAATCAAAAATTTTGGGTTCACTCTTATCTCGGTAATCTCTAAAATCCCATAAATCACAGTTCAAACATTAAAAGGACAACTTCACTACGGAAAAAAAAAGCGGGGATGGTAAAACCATCCCCGTTTGAAGTTCTAAAGATTTTGGATTTTAGACGGATAGTGCCGAAACCGCTGCAGCCTCGCTGTCATAATGTTCAAAGACCCGAACGAGCCGACTGAGAACAACCAGATTTTTGATCTGTTTACTGACATTGATGACCCCGATACGTCCTTTCTTTCGGGCTGTCACAGCACGGACTCCCATGAGTGCACCAAGTCCTGAACTGTCGATTTTATTCACGTGCTCGAAATTAATAAGGATGCGAGGGGTATCAGATGTCTCTAACTGCGGCGAAAGTGCTGTCTGTAATTCGGATACAGAGGGTCCCATTAGTTTTCCGTTGGGTTCCAAAATTGTGATGCCGTTTTGTTGACGAATTTTAGTAGTCATGATTTACTCCCTTTTAATT
>VXXH01000665.1 GCA_009835515.1 Candidatus Poribacteria bacterium | reverse complement strand
CTCTCAATTTTGACGCTATTTTCTGAACCGATTAAAACTTTAGTAGGTTTCATAGGCATTATTATATCATTTTCAAAAAGAGAGGCAAGGAAGATTTAGAATTGACATCTGTCTCCTAAAAAGGATATAATAAATTAGACGGACTGCTCGGTATGAGAAGCCGTAAAGTACACCTAAAACGGACAAAAGGAGAATCGACGTGTTTCGCTTTAACTTGCTCTGCAAGCCTATATTAAAAAATCGAGGTGTTTTACTTGTTAGCATCTGTGTCCTTGCGATGCTTTCATGTGGGAGTGGGGAGATTCAGAATTTTGAAGGCATCGCGATCCATGCGGATCCGCGTGTTGACAGGATTGACTTGAGGATCTATTTGGTTGACAGAAATGGCACACCGTTGATATGGAATCAGAGCATTCTCAGTCCGAGTGTCGGTGTGAGTACGATCTCTGAAGCGGATTTTACCACTAACGTCAAAGTCTACTCTATGCGCAATGGCGAGAAACATCGGAAAGTCTACGATGGACGGTTGGTAGACCTCCGCTGGTCGCAGGAGCTGAATAGGTTGGATCGCCTCATGACTGCGGAGATCCCACGTGCCTTTATCGAAGAAGACCCCGAACGCGATACACCTTTAGGTATCATCACGGTTGAAATCCAGACCGAAAAGCAGGGTCCCTTCACGGATACCTTAGAAAAAGCTGAAATCTATAAATTCTAAACTAATTGATGACCATAGGAAGCACACACCGTGTCCCGTCACCCGACGCATCCGCTTGAAGGGGCGTTTGTTATTAGAAAACGCAACCGCTTTTTACTGAAACTGAAAACCGACAACTGGAAACTCCTAAAAAATATGCCTATTCACACACAGGACTACCGACATTGGGAAGGAACGCTGAACCCTAACCATTATACACGATGGTGGATTATCACAAAAGCGGAGTTGAAACTGTTGGCACAACGCAAAATTGTCCGACTCATTGTTGCTATTCCTCCGGCAATCTACATCGTGGTTCACGCAGTCCTTATCTACATCCAGAATCAGTTCCCGGAAACGGCGTTTTTGTTTAACATTGACAACGAGTTTTTTCAGAAATTCCTATTCCGAAACCCCGGCACAGGGCCGCCTACCTCATTTCTCATCGCGCTGATCGCTATTTTCGGTGGCTCGGGATTAATCGCTACAGATCTGAAGAATAATACGCTCGCCGTCTACCTCTCAAAACCCATCTCATGGATAGATTATCTCATCGGGAAATTCGCAGTCATTGGGATCCTACTCGGTTTTCTCACAGTAGTGCCTGGACTTCTGCTATTTCTGGAGCAGGCACTGTTAGCGGACGTGTCCTTTCTGAAAGAGAACTATTGGGTACCTTTTCCGATTATCGCCTATTCTGCACTACTTATCCTCTCTGCGAGTCTGTTGATGCTACTTTTCTCATCGCTGACTTCAAACCCTCGCTACGCCACAATCGGTTTCTGTGCCGTATGGTTTGGCTCGCCTGCCATCCAGGAACTGCTCAAAGTGATTACCCGCACCAGTAAAACAGCTGTCGTCTCGCTTTGGGCAAACTACGAGATTCTGGGTTCAGTACTCTTTGACGGTTCACAGAGCCATGCTGTACATTGGGCTTGGTCGCTCCTCACCGTGCTTGCGCTGATGGTTCTCTGTCTTTTCGTGCTCCACCGTCGGATTCGTGCGGTTGAAATCGTTAAATAACTGTCGCGCCGCGATTCGGAGAGTGGTTCTACGAGTTAGTTAGCGCAACCTTGCGCCGTTTGCATCCCACATTTCACGCTCCGAATAGACCTGTGGTGGTGTTATCGGTGTCAGCGTTGGCAGCCAATCCTCGCGGAATTGCTGAACCAATCGCACCGCATTCTGATAGGCGATCCGTTCTTTTGTTTCATCATCAAGGCGCGCCGCCTCAATCTGTGCTTGGACTAACCGGAAATCGTAGTAAGGCAGATCGCTGCCGAACATAATCCTATCGCTACCGAGGTTATTGACGAGATGTACCAGGTCCCAACTTTCGTCCGCGTCTTCTGGTTTTTGTGCTACATCGAACCAGATATTTTCCTGATTTCCGCACTGCTCAATAGCATCAAGATGTCCTGCTTTGTTCATCGAAACATGTCCGATGATAAACGTTACCGACGGGAATCGCCTCGCGTAGGTTGCGATATTTTGCGTGGAGCCTGCCTGATGTAATAGGCACAGTCCGCTGTGCATCGCCACGACTTCGAGGAATGCGTGCAGCTCACCGCCGAGGGAATGTCCTGACAGTCCGGGATGGCACATAAATCCGACTAAACCGTCTTCTCGCATTGCTCTGTCGAGTTCATCCACACCAGCCTGTTCGTGTCGAACCTCGACGTTGCCGAGTCCGATCGGAAAACGTTCTGGGTGGAGTTTGCAAGCGTTGGCAACCGTCTCGTGTTGGGCGCGCGTATCCAATACACCGCGCGCCTGCGGTCCTCCGCCCGTTGGACACGGAATCGCGCCGATAACATTTGCTGAAGCCATCCTTGCGAGACACCGTCCAACGCTTTGCCCTATAGTTGGGGCGCGTGATACGGTCATGCCGATGTGGCAGTGTACATCAAAATAGGGACGCATAATTTATCCTCTCTCAAGATGTTAAAATTCCGGGACAGGCGTGTAAGTATTAAAGCCGTCTGTTCTATCTTTGCCCTGCAACAGATAGATATAGTGTGCGCGCCGCCACTCCGCGCCGGGATAACGGACATCCGCTGGCATGTAGCGCATTGTGTAGCCGCACCGCCGTTTCCGTGAGACGTTTGGACTGGAATTGTGGATTGTCCACGCATCGTGGAAATGGCATTCGCCGACCTCTAATTCCAAGTTGACCACTTTTGATGTGTCCAAGTCCTCATCAACAACTTCGCTCCCGAAGAGGTTATTCGTGCGATCCACTTTTTCATAGCGGCGATCGCGTGATCCGTGGCTACCAGCAATGACGCGCATGCAACCGTTTTCAATTTTCGATTCATCTACTGCCAGCCACATTGTGATAACGTGCATCGGATCGAGAGACTCGCCCCAGTAGACCCCGTCTTGGTGCCACGGGACTGCCATACCATCGTGCTCCCGTTTGCTAATGAAATGACTCGACCAGAGGACAATATCCGGTCCGATAAACCGTTCAATTACTTTTAACACACGCGGGTGCGTTAGGTATTTGAATAGGTAAGGATGTTCAAAATGCGGGACATCCATCTGCTCTGGACGTCTACCTTCCGGTAAATTCTCGATCATTCCGTCCACGTAATCCCGAAGTTGGTCTAACTCCGGTTTCGTGAAGATACGTCCGAATTTAATATACCCGTTTTCTTTGTAAAATTTGACCTGCTCATCAGAGACGGTCGTTTCCAGTTGCCAGTTCATGTGTCACCTGTTTCTCTAAAATTGCGATCCATCGCTGTCAGCGTTTCAAACGCCATCAGCAACAGTGTATCGTTAATTGTGGATTCTACCGTTTCATCCAAAACTCGAAAGCCCAAACAGGACGTTCAACTCAAAACGGAAAACTTATTTTCTTTTTATTTTCGCCCAGGTGGTAGCCAATTTATCATTTGGTGAGACAGCCTCTGCTCCCAATGTCCGTGCAAGCCCTTTTTGAGCGATCTCCGTTATCTGATCTTCTGTTAGTACAACGTTGAAGAGTGCCGCTTCATCTATTACTCCATCCACAAGACTTCGGGAGGCACCGCCGGCTTCACACCCCATAGTAAAG
>VXXH01000313.1 GCA_009835515.1 Candidatus Poribacteria bacterium | reverse complement strand
GATTGCTACTTAACACCAACGCGATTCCAAACACTAAGTGTGCATATTTTGTTTTCATTTGCGAATTCCTCCAAAAAATTAGCCTGCCGCAGTTGGGAAGTTGATGAGAGAAGTGTAGCAAATATGATGCCAATTCCTAACCGACGCATATATCAGGCTGCATCTTTGGTTTTCAGTCCTGTGAGCCGTTGTTCTGCCAAATTATGGATGTCGTTGTCCATAATTTGAACGTTATGGTTTTGGATGGGTTGTTGTATCGGTTGAATTTGCGCTGAAATCATTGTAAAATAGATATTAAGTCTTATTAGCCTGTACACGCTACATAACACACATCCACTGGAGAGTAAGTAGATCCCATGCGACTTTTGGTATCAATCCATCTTATTTTTTCTCTTGTTAGTGGCATCGCGGCCGCGGATTCGTGGCTGTGTGGAACGCCGCTCCTGCATCAAGAACACCCCGCGCAACATCCTCCTGAAGCAGTCGCCGCTGCACCTGCTGCACCTGTTCAGATCGGACAGACGGAACGATTTTTTATTCATATTCCTGAAGCAGAGGTAACAGCCACCTGTATCGCTAAAAGCGAGCATCTTTACGTCTATATCGAAAATTCAGTGCGTGATATGCTCACCGATGTTGAAGCGGTCGCAATTGCAAAGGAATTTGACACACGCATCTACCCGAACGTCCGAAAATGGATGGGAACAGAATGGAAACCCGGACTCGACAGAGACAACCACATAACGCTGCTGATGCACGATGTCGGTATGAACGGCTCAGGACTTGAATACGGCGGCTATTTCGCATCCGTTGACCAGTTGCCTACAGCACCGAACAGTAACCGGCGTGAGATGCTCTATATGGACATTTTCCAGTTCAGAGAACGTTCCCGACACACCTTTTATAGCAGCCTCGCGCATGAATTTGCACATCTCGTCAATTGGTTTCAAAACGGCGGAACAACCGATCAACGGTGGTTAGAAGAAGGCACAGCCTCTTTCGTGGAATGGGCAGTTTACGGCAATGTACACACCATTTTTGTTGACGGTTACCTCGCGGATCCGGGTGTCTCGCTCGCTTATGCCAACACATGGGATGTCTATTACGGCGGTGCTTTCATGCTCATGCTCTATCTCTATGAGCAGTATGGCGGCCCCGAACTCATCCGTGGTATCATAGGAACGGATGTTCTCGGTGAACACGGAATTGACGCTGCCTTAGCAGGCAGCGGACGAAGTGAACGTTTCCCCGAAGTCTTTCTGAACTGGGGACTCGCGAATTGGATGAATGCACAGGCACGAAACAAGAGACTCGGTTATACTGGCTTGCGCAACCGAAAGGTGACGGCTGCAGTGCCGCGCGTCTTCAGTTATCCGAGCGAGATGAATAATATCGGTATCGACCAGTGGAGTGCACACTATATTCGCTTTGAAAATCTTCCCGAAACGCTTGACATATCTCTGACCGGTACGGATTCAGGAGACCTCTACGCCACAACCCTTTACCTGCCAGCTAATGGACAGGCAGTTGTTGCACCTATCCCGTTTGACACCCAAAATAGGGGACACATTCGACGCGAAGGGCTTCAAAGAAATGGTGAGATCGTACTGATGGTGACGGCAGATGCGCTACAGACGTTCAGTTATATCGCTGTGGATATGCATGAAAACTTTGAAGTAGGTGCACCACGTGAGTGGACATCGGAGACTACGCCTGATGTCGTAACGGATGCCCTTGGCAGTCGTACCCAACCGAGTATGTTCCCCATAAACCTGAAGCCGGGAACGCAGCTGGAACCGATGACACAAATCCATCTCGCCAGCGACTATACGGATATTGTAATGAGTGGGACGGATGTTATGTATCTTTATGCGGCGAGTCATTGGGGATTTGAGATATTTTCGCTGGCTGAACCGACGCAGCCTGTTCGTATCGGTGAGATCGCTACACCCGGGCAGGCGCGCTCTGTGGTCGTTGATGGGGATACGGCTTATGTTGCCGACGGTGCTGCAGGCGTACACGTTATTGATATTGCGGTACCGACCGACCCAAATGTTCTAAAGACGCTTGGCGGATTCACTGACGCACGCAAAGTCCAAATCGCCGATGGAAATCTCTATGTGCTTGGTAGAGAACGGGGGATGCTCGTCTACAATCAAAAGAATGTTCACAACGCCCAAACGCCTCGACCTCAACGTTTCTTTCGCACCGGCGGCACGCCACTCAACATTGTTATCCATAATGATACTGTCTACTTGAGCGATGATAGACATGGTGTGTACATCCTTGAACCGAGTCCGTTCGGCAATTTCGACTTCCGCAGCGTTGTACCAATTCTCGCCGCCGCTTATGAGATTCAGGAGACAGCGGATGCCGCGTATGCTTATGTCGCTTCAGGAAACCTCACCTTGGTTGATGTTACGGATAGCCAAAACCCCGAAACACGTCTCCGCATAAATACGCCCGGGTTCGCAACCGGCATTCAACTTCTTAACGATACCGTTTATCTCGCGGATCAACAGACAGGGCTGCATATTATTAAGGTACATAACCCACAGCAGCCACAGCGAATTTCCTCGCAACCTACGTTCGGCAATGCAACGGATGTCGTCATCCGAGAGCCCTTGGCTTATATTGCTGATGGGAAAGGTGGTATCCAGACAATTGATGTCAGTACCTCGGCATCGCCGAAGTGGGTACATCGCTATGCATTTGGTGGCACTGTTTACGGACTTGATGTTGTGGAAACAACGGAAGGTGAACGGACTGTTTATGTTGCAAACGGCGTGGGAGGACTGCATACCCTTGAATTTACGGACCCTTATCACGGCACTTTGACCCGAAATCTATCATTGCCTGCGGATACCCTTACTTCTAACGAGCAGTTCGGGGCGGTCAGCTGCACCAAAGTTCGCATAAAGGACAAGTACGGCTTTGTTGCTGCCGAGACAGGTATGTTCGTTGTCGATCTCGCAGGGAACACGATTCTGACGCATATACCAACAGCTGCACCAGTTTCAGATATTGCGTTGCACGAAGGTTACGCCTATCTTTGCGCGGAATCCCTAATTGTCGTTGATAGTCGAATCCCTCAACAGAGCAGAATCGTCTCCAAACGTGACATGGATGGGAGCGCTTATCGCGTTGTTGTTGGCGTAACTTCGCCTTCCTACGCTTATGTCGCTGCGCTTGAGGGCGGGTTGCATGTTTTTGACATTGTAGAACCTTCAGTGCCGCGGCCTATTGGAAGTTACGCCACACAGGGCAACGCAACAGGGGTTACCCTTGCCCCGGATCGCGCGTATCTACTGGATAGCGGCGTTGGCGTTACTGTGCTTGATGTGTCTGATCCGCGCGAACCGCGGTTGCATGGTATATATGAAAATGATGCGCTCCCTATTGATGCACAGGTCGAGGGGAACTATCTCTATCTACTGGATAGCGATAGCGTTCAGTTGATTGATACACGCACGCTGACGGTTACCTCACAGTTTCATGAACTCCAGTTTCCATCTGAATTAAAATTAACGGACACGGCTCTCTACATCGCAGATCTGTATCAACTCCGCATTTTTCGCGTGCATCCAGACGGTTATTCACTTGCTGTTGAGGAGGCAATACCTGCTGATTGGATACCGGATGTCGTTAAATCTACGCCTGTCAACCGTTTGAGCCAAAATTTTCCAAACCCATTTAATCCAGAGACATGGATTCCCTATCAACTTGCTTCAGACGTGAATGTATCGCTCTATATCTATGAT
>VXXH01000226.1 GCA_009835515.1 Candidatus Poribacteria bacterium | reverse complement strand
ACCGTCTCCACAACAAATTGGGGAGGACTTCTCTTAACGTTGATTCTGGCAGCTGTCGGGATTGTCGTTTGCTTTCCACTCGGTGTCCTTTTAGCACTTGGTCGTCGAAGTCAACTGCCAGCAATTAAGTGGGTTTCCACAATATATATTGAGACGATTCGTGGTGTGCCGTTAGTAACCATACTGTTCATGGGGAGTATAATATTTCCCATATTTATGCCGGGAGATTTTCAACTCGATAAAGTTATACGCGCAATGATTGCGTTGACACTTTTCTCTGCTGCTTATATGGCAGAGAACGTACGGGGCGGACTCCAAGCAATACCGCAAGGGCAAATTGAGGCGGCACAAGCGGTCGGACTTACTTACCCGAAAACAATGCTATTTATCGTGCTTCCGCAAGCACTCCGTTCTGTTATTCCGGCGATAGTGGGACAATTCATTTCGCTATTTAAGGACACCTCCCTGGTAACCATCGTCGGACTGCAGGATCTATTGGGAATAGCCCGAAGCATACTCGGAAACCCAAAATGGCAAGGTTATTATGTTGAATTATATCTATTTGTTGCGGCTATCTATTTTGTTTTTTGTTATGCAATGTCTTATGTTAGCCGGAAGATTGAAGCAGACTTAGGTGTCGGAAAGCATTAGGAATTTGTAACATCAATCTGCACCAATTTGTTATCATTGAAGAAGGAATCAGATATGACTGAAAACGAAAATATCACAAACGATCCAATTATTATATGTGAAGACGTACACAAATGGTTTGACGATTTCCATGTCCTCAAAGGAATCACCACTACTTTCAAAAAAGGTGAAAGGGCGGTCATCTGCGGTCCATCAGGGTCAGGGAAATCCACCTTTATCCGAACAATCAATCGCCTTGAAGAGCATCAACGCGGGACAATCATTGTTGATGGAATTGAGTTAAGCAACGATCTACGTAATATCAATCTCATCCGTCAGGAAGTCGGTATGGTTTTCCAGCAGTTCAATCTGTTTCCACATCTGACGAACATAAAGAATATCACCTTAGGGCCAATCCAAGTGAAGAAGATGTCAAAAAGCGCAGCGGAAGAAGCCGCTTTGGCTTTATTAGAGCGGATGGATATTGCTGACCAAGCCTATAAATACCCGACAGAAATATCGGGCGGACAGCAGCAGCGTGTTGCGATTGCAAGGGCATTAGCTATGGAACCGAAGATCATGCTCTTTGATGAACCCACAAGTGCGCTTGACCCAGAAATGATCTCAGAAGTGCTTGATGTGATGCGTGAACTCGCACATTCCGGTATGACGATGCTCGTCGTCACGCATGAAATGGGATTTGCTCGGGAAGTGGCTGATCGGATCATGTTCTTCGATGAGGGTGTGGTTGTAGAGGAAGCAGCACCGGCAGATTTCTTTGATAACCCACAGCACGAACGCACGAAACTTTTCATCTCGCAGACACTGCAACATTAGGAATCTATCGCTAAATTGCATATTTCGCCAATGAAAGGAACATGTGACTTTTCAGAAGGGAAACGCGGTACATTCTATAACTCAAAAGCCGTCTTTAATATCTTCGATTCTCACAGAAAAGATGTAGGACCAAAGATGCGATTGAATAACAAAATTGCTATAATTACAGGAGCAGGACGCGGTATCGGCAAAGCGGTGGCACTTCGGTTTGCTGAAGAAGGAGCCAAAGTCGTCGTTGATGACGTCAACGATGCTATTGGCACCGAGACCGTTGCTGCGATCACTGACGCAGGCGGCGCGGCGTTGTTTGTCAATGCTGATGTCTCTGATGCAGCCGATGCCGAAAGGCTTATTGCGGAAACTGTTGATGCTTACGGCACTGTTGACATTTTGGTGAACAATGCTATCTGTTCAACAGCCGATGTGCTAAACAACAATTGGGAGGCGAACTTAGCGGTCGCGCTCCGAGGTACCAGTCACTGTTCCAATGCTGCCATTCCCCTGATGCAGCAGAACGGAGGTGGAAGCATTGTTAATGTTGCCTCTGTCAATGGACTCATCGGGTTGCAGGCGATTCACGCCTATTCTGCTGCGAAAGGTGGTGTTATTGCCTTGACCCGTTCTATGGCAGTCGCACACGGCAAAGACAACATCCGTATCAACTGTATCTGTCCCGGAACGATTCAGACCGAAGTGTGGGAGCCGATGATTGAACGCAACCCGCAAATCTTGGACGAAATCACGCCATGGTATCCGTTAGGACGGATTGGGCAACCGGTTGACATCGCGAACGCTGCACTTTTCCTCGCCTCCGATGAAGCGAGTTTCGCAACGGGTGCAGTCTTTGTCATCGACGGCGGGTTAACAGCAGGCAATCACCAGTTTCCAATCTGACGACTTCCCGTAAAGCCATTTGGACTTTTTTGAAATTAGCGAAATTCGGTCCTCCTTTTTCCACACGATACTATTGCTTTTAGCAAAATTACATCATCCTATAAACAGAGGTCCCACATGTTAGATAACAATTCATCCCTAAAATCCAGCATCCGAGATAACCTTCTGCGTGAAACAGTTTACGATTTTTTGGAACAGGAAATTAAAAACGGTTCCGCACTCTCCATCGTATCCGCCTACTTCACCATCTACGCATACGAAAAGATGCAACACACCCTCAACAAAATAGAGGGACTTCGGTTTCTGTTTGGTGACCCCGATTTTGTCAAACGTATGGATCCGAATAATACAGATCAAAAAGCATTCGACATAACGGATACAGGCTTAGAACTCAACCAACAACTCCGACAGAAACCGATTGCCAAAGCCTGTGCCCAATGGATAAAAGAGAAGGTAGAAATCCGCACAACCCGCGGCTCAAATCTGATACACGGAAAAATGTATCATATCGCCAATAACAGCACTGACAAAGCAATTCTCGGCAGCTCCAACTTTACAGTGCACGGGCTCGGACTAAGTCCAAATAACAGTAATATTGAACTCAACTTAGAGGTGGATAGTGATCGAGACCGTACAGATCTCAAAGCGTGGTTTGATGAACTCTGGAATAACGATGAACTCGTTGAAGATGTTAAAGAGAAAGTGCTGGCAATACTGAAGCAGATCGGGCAAGATCACCCACCAGAACTCATCTATTATAAAACCCTCTATGAACTTTTTCGTGAAGAAATTGAAACCCGAAAAACAAACGAACAGACCCTTGAGGATATACATCTATACGACACAAAAATCTGGAACAAGTTACACGGGTTTCAAAAAGAGGGCGCGAAAAGCGTTATTGCTCGGTTGTTACGACACAACGGTTGTATTTTAGCAGACAGCGTCGGCTTAGGAAAAACATATACCGCACTCGCGGTGATAAAGTTCTTTGAATTGCGAAACGAACGCGTCCTCGTTCTCTGCCCGAAAAAAATCCGTGAAAATTGGGCACGTTATCAAGCAAGTCATAATCAAATATCTAATGAGTTCCTTGATGATCAATTCGGATACACCGTACTATCACACACGGACCTGTCCAGATATAGCGGTGATTCTGATGGTATTGATTTAGCAGGTTTCAATTGGCAGAATCTTGATCTAATTGTTATTGACGAATCCCACAACTTCCGAACCGATAGCAAACCCCGTGAGGACAAAGAGGGCAACTTCCGCCACACTCGCTATTCCCGCCTATTAGAAGAAGTCATCAAGAAAGGCACAAAAACCAAAGTATTGATGCTTTCCGCGACACCGGTAAATACATCACTCACCGACCTCCGCAATCAGATATATCTCATTACTGAAAAACGTGAGGA
>VXXH01000470.1 GCA_009835515.1 Candidatus Poribacteria bacterium | reverse complement strand
GGCGTTTTGTGTATTCTCCGGATGGCAAGACGCTTGTCTGTGGACGTACGAACGGCAGTATTGCGGTCTATGATACCCAAAGCGGTCAAGAAATCGCACAGCTCCGCGAACGTACCCTCAATCCCCCCAGAAGTCTTGCGTATTCTCCCGATGGTAAGACGATTGCCTGTGGCAGTTCTGACGGCTCGGTTCATCTCTACGACGCAAAGACCGCAAAACTTATCACTAAAATCGGCGGCGTGCGGATCACCCGGGAGACAACAAAAATCAGTGCAGCGCACCAGCGCATCTGGGGTGTTGCGTATTCGCCCGATGGGTGCATGCTTGCCACGGGCGGGACGGGCGGCAATGTGTATCTCTATGACACAGAGACTTGGAACGCAGAGACGGCACACCGCATTACCCAACACAAGGAACACCCCGTTACGGTCGCAAGGATTCGCTTTTCTCCCGATGGCAAGACGTTTGTGAGTGAAAGTTCCGATGGCACGCTTTACCTCTGGAGAACACCTGCCCAGTAACCTCGGCGGGTCTCTCAGGCAAAAGCCGTGCGGCAGATTTTGAGCGTCAAGATGAAGAAGGAAAAATATGTTGGCATTCAAAATCAGAAAGGAAAAAGGAGAAAATAGATGAGTTTGGGACTGTGGCTGTTTTTAGGCATATATTTCGTGGCTGGAGGACTCATCTGGTACCTATACCGACGTTCCAAAAAGGATACAGATAAAAAGAGAAACTATCCGGCAAATGATACGGAGACTGCGGATCCTGCTGACGCGGGTGCTGAAGAGCTGCTTTTCACCGGCTTGATGCTCAGCGATATAGACAACGATGCCGATTCATCTAACGATAAGGGGTCTGATGGATTTGACGGTGGTGGATTTGATGGTGGCGACAGTGGCGATGGTGGCGGATTTGATTTTTGAGGGGTGTTTTTGTTCGTAGACACCGCGTCGGACATCAGAATTTCTCAACGCATTCTCTTTTGATGCCAACGGCGATCCGATTTATGCCCTGTTTGTTCTGGAATTTACCGAAAACCCTCTTTAAAAAACGCCATTTCTGCTGATACGGCTTGTGAATCTCATCTTTTTGGAGGACTGTTCTGAATGACCAAGGTTTTAAACAACACTTCCCTGTTCTTGTTAATCGGTGTCTCTTTGCTTTTCAGTGGTTTCACCACAATCGCAGAAGAACTCCCCTTATCCATCGGTAGACATCTCGCCGCGCAGGGTAACCATGATGCTGCCATCACCGAATACAAACGCTTCCTCTTTTTCCATCCAGATGATCCGCGTGTCGGTGAGGTGTATTACAACATCGGACTCACTTATAGGACACAAGGCTTATGGACGGAAGCAGTTACTGCCCTACGGACCGCAACGTATCTCGCTGCAGATAGCGAAACGAAATCGGAATATCAATTAGAACTCGCTGTGACGCTAATCGCCACAAAGAATTATGATCTCGCGCAGTTAGAATTGATTAAGGTAACGCTGCGAAATCCACCGGTCCAACTCCACAGACGCACACTTTTTTTGCAAGCGGTTGCCTATATTTACCAATTTCGATGGGAAGAGGCACGTAGCGTTCTAAAGGATTATACCGTAGATGAAAAACTTGACGCACTCTTTGACTCGGCTATCAATGTACCACAGAAATCTGTCAAAGTTGCGAGAGTATTGTCTAAAATCCTTCCCGGTGCCGGGCACGCTTACACAGGCGATTGGCGCGATGGGTTAAATGCGCTCTTTCTAAACGGTGCATTCGGTTTCCTCGCTGTTGATGCAGTGTTAGATGGACACTATACAGACGCTGCCTTGTGGGTAGGTGTCGTTTTCTTACGCTACTACCGCGGGAATACATTCCGGGCGGAAGCAGCAGTGGAACAGTTCAATTTACGTCAGTCTCAACGAGCCGCTGAAGCACTTCTCCAACGCCTCCAAGAGATTGTCAAAACCCCATGAAAAATGCCCGCTATGTTTCTGATCGTTTCTGGATGATGTAGACGATGATGACCAAAACTATCGCAATGATGAACGTCCAGATGTTATAGATGTATGCGAGGAACGCAGCAAGCGCGAGCACTATCCACTCATACCAGTGTGTCTTTCGGACAAAGTAGCCCATCGTCACAATCGAGAAAATGATAGTGCCGACGACAGCCGACACCACAGAGAGTACGTATTGCTCCGGCGTGCCTTCTGTAAATAGGATGTGCGTGTAGGCAAACAACAACGGCATAATATAGAGGAGTTTCGCGAACTTGAAACATGTCCAGCCCGTCTTCCACGGATCTGCCCGCGCAATCGCAGCCCCTGCATAAGCCCCTAATGCAACTGGTGGTGTGATATTGGAGTCTTGGCTGAGCCAGAAGATAATCAGATGTGCAGCGATGATCGGGATTCCCATTTCAGGAGTTGTCAGAATCGGCACGGCGAGTTCAGAAGTAATCAGGTAGGCGGCGGTGACAGGAATCCCCATTCCGAGTATTAAAGAAGCGGCTGCGAGCAGTAGTATCGCGATCGCCCGATTACTCCCCGCGACCGTCAGCACTAATTCTGGGAAGATCCGCCCTAAACCTGTCAAGTCTATAACCGCAACGATGATACCAATAGTGCCGACAGCCCCACCGATAGCAAGCGAATTCTTAGCACCACTTACCATCGCTTCCCAGATACGCTTCGGCGTTAGCCGTGTCTCTCGCTGGAAATAACTCACGGCAATCGTGACGAGAATAGAGAAAAACGCTGCCTTATAGGCGGTGTAACCAGCGATCAAGATGCCAATGAGGGTCAACAACGGTAGTAGGTAATACCAACCGCTTTTGAGAAGTGGGAGAAATTTTGGGATATCTGCTGCAGGTATCCGTTCAAGTCCCTGTTTTTTTGCCTCAAAATGTACCATCACCCAAACAGATAAGAAATAGAGCATCGCTGGTACAATCGATAAAAGTGCGATTTGGCTGTACGGCAAGCCCGTCCGTTCCGCCATGAGGAAGGCCCCGGCACCCATCACAGGTGGCAAGAATTGTCCACCTACGGAGGCAGAAGCCTCAACTGCTCCGGCGACGTGTGGACGGAAACCGGTGCGTTTCATCAGCGGAATGGTGAATGTTCCAGTGGCAACAGTATTCGCGATTGCGCTTCCTGCAACAGAACCGAAAAAGCCGGATGTCATCACCGAAACTTTCGCGGCACCGCCTATGGAACGTCCTGCCATAGCCATTGGTAGATTGATAAAGAATTGTCCAACCCCGGATTTCTCCAGAAACGCCCCGAAGAAAATAAACAGAATCACGTAGGTCGCCATCACGTTTGCCATGATCCCGAAGACACCGGCTTGACTGAAAAAGCAGTATTCGATAATCCGACGGAGTGGGAAACCCTTGTGTGCGATAGCGTCCGGCATAGCTCTGCCAAAAAGTGCGTATAAGATACCGACAATAGCAATGATCGGTAAAGCCCAACCGACTGTCCGACGACTCACATCGAAACTGATGATGATCGCAACCGCCCCGACAAAAATATCGAGTTGGTTATAATTACCCGCGCGATTGGCAAGGTTTGGATATTCCACAATCCAATAACCAATTGTAAAAAAGCTACCTGCGATGAGTAGAAAATCGAGTATGGATGGTCGGGATACTATGGAACTTTTCCGAAATCGGTAGAGGATGCCGATGAGTGCAAAGGTTAAGAGGAGGTAAAGACCGAGATGATACTGCTCACTGGCACTGCCGAAACCGGCACTATAAATATAATAAAGAACGAGAGCGAC
>VXXH01000867.1 GCA_009835515.1 Candidatus Poribacteria bacterium | reverse complement strand
GCATTAAACGTATCCTTAGACTCGGTGTGAAGTTACTCGTTGTTACATTAGGGGAACGCGGATGTTATTACACAAACGGTTTTGCTGACGGTTTTGTCGACGGTTTTACAGTTAACGTGGTGGACACACTTGGGGCGGGAGATGCCTTCGTCGCTGCCATGCTCACACAATTAAGGCAGTATATGGACCTTACCGCGCTTGAAAAAGATCAGTTGGATCCTATCATGCGATATGCGAACACTGCTGGCGCATTAGCAACCGAGAAAGTCGGTGTGATTCCTTCGCTGCCAACGCATTCTGAGATTGAAAATTTCCTAAGTTTCCTATAAGTAACCGAAGTTACCACCTTTATAGTAAAATCCGAAAATATGTTTACACTTGTAGCATAGGAGACCGTTAGCTTGGGGTTCCATGAGACTCGCATTCATAAGTTCACATAACGAGGCAAGTGTATAAGCAATTACGGGATCTACTATAAAT
The DNA here is from genome assembly GCA_009835515.1 of Candidatus Poribacteria bacterium. Taxonomy (GTDB): domain Bacteria; phylum Poribacteria; class WGA-4E; order WGA-4E; family WGA-3G; genus WGA-3G. The sequence goes on along the minus strand of VXXH01000867.1, from coordinate 3,301 downwards.
AAAGGAGATCATATCGTGAAATCATTAAGCCTATTTGTTGTCTTATCCTTATGCATTATTTTAGGGATCGCTGTGGGATCGGTGAAAGCTGCTACCTTGAACATCACTGTGGCAGATACCCAAACGGATAATAGACTGAAGGGTGTTGACGTTACCGTCACACCTAAGACTGGTGATGCCACTACAGGTGTTAGCGGAACAACTGGCACGCTTGAAATTACAGATTTAGCTGCAGGTGTCTACACAATCACAGCATCTTCACCGGGTTATGCCGATGCAGTTGTGACAAATATCGCGCTTGCTGCCGACGAAACGAAATCTATAGAAATTGCGCTCTCTTCAAAGGTTATCCAACTTGAGCAGGTCTCCGTTACGGCATCGCGCCGTCAAGAAAAGGTCCTTGAGGCACCCGCATCAGTTGCTCTTGTAGGAGATTCAGAGATAAAGGATCGAGTCGCACCAAGTGTTACCGAGCATTTAAAATCAGTGCGTGCGGTGGATGTTGTTAGTGCCGGACTCGGTGCATCGTATGTTGTCGTCCGCGGTTTCAACAATGTCTTTTCGGGGTCACTCCTGTCACTTGTGGATAATCGGATTGCAAGTGTGCCTTCACTGCGGGTCAATAGTTACAGTTTCATTCCGACTACAAGCGAAGATATTGAACAGATTGAAGTCGTCTCGGGACCTGGTGCTGCACTCTACGGTCCAAATAGTGCCAACGGGGTCATGCACATCATCACTCGCTCACCATTTACATCCCAAGGGACAACCGTTAGCATTGGTGGTGGTGAACGGAGTATACTTATGGGATCGCTTCGACATGCGGGCGTTATCAACGAGACGATCGGCTATAAGTTTTCGGGCAATTATTTTCGGGGAAACGATTGGGAAGAGGGACGCGCAAAAGCGGATATTGAAGGTGAAGGCGGACTGATATTTAACACTTACAAAGCCAGTGGCGAATTTCGGGTTGATTATAATCCAAATGATGACACGACCGCTATTATTGCCAGCGGTTTCACGCAAGCCACCGGCATTGAACTGACGGGAATCGGTGCCGGTCAAGCCCAAAACTGGACGTACGGCTACCTTCAAGGACGGTTCATTCACAAAGACCTCTTCGCACAAGCCTTTTGGAATCGGAGCAATGCTGGAGATACTTATGTCGTGCGGAGCGGTGACCCGACTATTGACAATTCTGATCTGTATGTCGGACAGATTCAACACGGCTATAGCTTTGGCAATCGGCAACGCTTTACTTATGGACTGGATGTGTTGTTAACCCGCCCTGATACGGAACGGACAATCAACGGTATCAATGAAGAGGACGACAACATCAACGAGGTAGGTGCTTATTTGCAGTCAGAGACCCGTCTCCTTCCACAGTTGAAGTTCATTGCTGCCGGACGGGTTGATGACCACAACCAACTTGAAGATATGGTACTCTCTCCACGCGTCGCGCTTGCCTACCAACCCAACGACGATCATAATTTGAGAGTAACTTATAACCGTGCCTTTAATACACCGAGAACCTCCGATCTATTTCTTGATATTTTGTCGGCAAAAGACGCTTTTGGGTTGGGCACTAACTTTCAACCCGTGTTAGGATTCAGTCCTAATATTGACATACGCGCACAGGGGGTCCGCTCCGAAACGGGGTTCACCTTCAAAAGAAGTACGGACGGTCGTCCTGAGTTTCGTTCTCCCTTCACGCCACTGGCGAAACTTCCAGCAGAAACCTACGTTTCGCTTGATGATCCTATTTTTACCAACGTTATGTGGAGCGTCGGACGCGGAGCTGTCCTGAGTGGCGTTCAACCGGTTTTTGAAGCGAACCTAAAGCAGACCTTCACTGCTGAAACACTTCCAGCCCTCCTTCAAGCCCAATCTCCGGTGACAATCCAAGGGATAGTCTCAGGGCTACCGGCGGAAGTGGTTCAACTCCTCCCCCCAACATTGCAGGAACCCGGGGCGATTGCTGCACTGCCGGCGGAAGTGGTTCAAGGGTTGGTACCACAAGTGATTCAAGGACTGCCAGCCCCTGTCTTAGAAGAACTTGCTGCATCCCTGGTAACCGACCTCTCCACAGGATTTGAGGCACTCATCCCGACACAGGTAGACGGGGTCAAAAATGTTCTCCGCTCGCTCGATCCAGAGGCCGGTAACTTTATCGACGTTGAAGATGTCAATGATGTTGATGCGCTGAAACCAACGATTACGCAAACGTATGAAGTCGGATACAAAGGGATTCTCGTGAATAAGTTGGCTTTCTCGGTCGATGTCTATCACTCACGCATTAACGATTTCGTCGGGCCCCTGGTCGTTGAGACACCGAATGTGTTCTTAGATGCCGAAACGTTAAGTGCCTCGCTCGGCGCACAGATCACAGCAGCGTTAGCCGATCCGAAAAATGCAGTGCTTAGCCAAGCCGTGCTCGCGTTTGACGCGCCTGAACAAGGCGGGAACGGCGACGGTTCACCGGTTGAGGAGTTGGTCAGGTTGTTTATAGCAGGTACCGATAACAATGGGGCAGCTTTCATTCCGTTCGGCACGGTCACCCCAGAACAAGCATCAGACCCGAACGCGGTCATGCTCACCTATCGTAACTATGGGGATATTTCGCTCAACGGGTTGGATGTGTCGTTTACCTATTATCTCAATCCGAGTTTGAGTTTCGGAGCAAACTATTCGTTCGTCAGTAAGGACCTTTTTGAGGATGTTGATGGGCTTGGTGATATTGCACTCAACGCGCCGAAAAATAAATTCGGGGCGAGTATTCAATACTTTAACGCGGATCTCGGATTGGGCGTAGGACTCCGAACGCGTTTTGTGGCGGGTTTCCCTGTGAGATCGGGTGTGTATATCGGTGATATTGAATCGTATTATACGATTGATTTAAACGCCGGTTACGAGATTCCAGTGGGTCCCAGACCGCGTCTCTCGTTGACGGTCCAGAACCTCCTGAACCGTAGACATCAGCAATTTATCGGATCCCCCGAAATTGGACGTTTGTCGATGGTGCGCTTGACGCAAACTTTCTAACGATTTTCCATCTGATAAATATTGTTTTGGAGGACGAATCTCTGTGTCCCAGTCCTATAATCTATTGATCGGAGGACTTGTAAGTAAAATCTCCAGGGAAAAATATGAAAAGTAAAGCATTTGTTTTGAAGTTAAGCCTATTGTTAGGCTTTATCCTATTTGTCCAGAACAGCGTTGCCGAAAATTACACGCGCTTCGGTTTGCCCGAGGGTGCCAGAGCGCGTCTCGGGAACGGCATAATCGGAGAGGTACGGTATTC
>VXXH01000495.1 GCA_009835515.1 Candidatus Poribacteria bacterium | reverse complement strand
CCCACGTCCATAATAAGCATAAATTAACTCAGGGTTCATCTGTATCGCTTTATCCAAATCAATCATCCCGTTGTCGTAGTCCTTAGCAGCGAATTTTGTTTTTCCTAACATGAAGTAAGCATAGGCACGGATAAGTTTTCGCTTGTGCCACTGTTCTATAGGTTCCACTTGTGTAGATTGCGAGAGCAATGCTTTAAGTGCGTTTGAAGGGATAGCCTCATCTCTGGCAACATGAATCCCGATAACCTGTCCTTTACTGTTTAGTAAAGGTCCCCCGCTATTTCCTGTAACAGTATCAGCTGTGGTCCGAATCCGTCTATCGCTATTCCGAGTGTTTAGGACAGTTCCAGTCACAACTTTGTACCTTCCCCTCGGAAAACCCACAACAGAAATAGTCTCACCACGTCTAACTGCATCACTATCGCCAAGCGGTAGTGGCGTGCCTTCACCGGTTATTTTTAGGACAACGAGGTCATTTTTCACATCATACGCTGTCACACCCTCTACCGCCCAAACTGTCTCTTTGTTAACAAGTTTTGCGAAAATAGGTCCGCGGTGTGCGACGACGTGAATATTTGTCACTATCTCGTTCTGCGCTACGAAGAAACCGCTACCACTTTGAACCTTAGTACCGAGCAAACCGACTATACGCACAACAGACCCCTTTAGTTTTTCAGAGGTTACGCTTACTATCGGGGCTTCGGGTTTTGGAGAAACAAGTTGCTGGGGTGTCCGCGCACCAGAGAGAAGAAAACTTAATGCAAGTAAAACCAGTAAAGATTTGCTGTTTTGTTTCATGACCAAACACTTCTAACCTTATTATCTGTAATCATTTTCCGACATCGGGGTCTAATTCCTTAGCCTTCTGAAAATCTGCCCGTGCTGCTTCCTTTTGCCCAAGTGCCTCTTTTGCGCGTCCGCGATCGTAGTAGATTTCGGTATATTCGGGGTTAATTCGGATGGCTGCATCAAAGTCTTCTATCGCGCCTTCAGCGTTACCAAGCGCAGCTTTGGCAACACCGCGATTCCCATAGGCATAGGCATTCTCTGGGTCCAATTGTATTGCTTCGGTGAAGTCTTGAACGGCTGCTGCATATAATTCCTGCGCACTCGCTATGTCTCCGTGATCCGCTTTCGTCTTACCGAGGCGGAACTGTGCATATCCACGATTGATATATGGCTCGGCATACGCTGGGTTTAACCGTATGGCTTGGGTGCAGTCCACAATCGCCGCAGCGTATAATTCCTGCGCGCCTGCGATGTCGCCCTGACTGTCTTTAGATTCACCGAGGATCGCCTTTGCTATTCCGAGATTGTTATACGGATCGGCAAGTTCTGGATTGAGTTTGATAACTTGTGTCCAATCTTGGATCGCCCCTTGATAGTACCGTTGTCCTCCCGCTGTATCTCCTTGATTTGCCGTGGATTGACCGAGTCGGAACTTTCCACCCGCGCGATTGTGGTAGGCATAGGCATCTTCAGGGGTAAGTTTGATGGCTTGCGTGCTGTCTTCAATTCCGGCTTCATACAACCGCCAAGCTGCCTCAAGGTTTCCTTGGACGAATTCAAGGTCTCCAAGGGTGAATTTTGCAAGCCCGCGATTGTAGTAGGCATCCGCCTTCTGAGGGTACAGTTTGATAGCTTTATCAAAATCTGCTATGGCTTCGTCGTAGTGATTAGCGTTGTATTTACGTTGCCCTCGAACAGCGTATATGTAGGCATGAATAGGTTCTCGTTTACGCCACTGTGTCAAAGGCTCCACAGGCCCCGATCGGTCAAGTAATGTTTGTAGCGTATTTGAAGGGATGACATAACTGTAAGGATCTTCTACGGCAGAAACAACTCCTATAATCTGACCTTCACTGTTTCGTACAGGACTGCCGCTGCTGCCCCCCGAAAGCGCGATTTCCATTTGGAGCCATTTATCGTTACTGCGTACACGATGGACACCCCCCTGCGTGACCTTGTACTTTCCACCTGGGTAGCCTGTGGCAATAACTGTATCGCCTACCGCAATAGCATCACTGTCGCCAAGTAGAGACGGCGTACCTTCACCGGCAATTTTTAAGATCGCGAGATCATTTTTAACATCAAACGCCGTGACACCTTCTACGCTCCAGATTTTCTTCTTATCAGGGGATTTTATGAAAACGGGTCCGGGGTGCGCGACGACATGAATGTTTGTTGCGATTTTGTCGGGTGCCACAAAAAAGCCAGTAGCAGCCCCATGTCTACCTTCTACACGGACCACCGTAAAATCGCTTCTCTCTTCAGGTACTTCGACAATCCTTTGGGGAACCCGCGCACATGAAAACAGAACTGCTAAAATTAGCAGGCTGAGTAAAGATATTCTGTTCGCTTTCATACACTTGATACCTTAAAGGATAAAGGAAAGGAGGCTGCCATAGATATATCTCACGATGGATATAGTGTTGAGAACACACTAAAAGGACACGATTTGGAGATTTGCTTTTACGGATTTAAATTTCTCCACCAAAATGGATCCACTTCAAAGAGACGATAATCACTAACACGCCCTTTGAGACGACTCATGCGGAGTGTCTGACGGGTACCGTCCACGGAGACACATTCAATCTGGTAGTAGTAGACGACATTGCGCTTCGCAGATGTATCTTTCCACTCATAAATTGTTTTCTCACTTGTGGTACCTTGACCTGCGATCAATTTCGTGTTAACTCGCGTGAATTCACCGTTCCGTTTTTCACTACGGAGGATATTGAAACCTGCATTGTTCATCTCGGATTCGGTTATCCATCTGATAATGACTTCACCGCTGGATTTTTTCCGCTCAGGACGGAATTTGGAGAGTTTCACGGGTAAATTGGAGAGTTCCACGGGTAAATTGGAGAGTTCCACGGGTAAAGGCGTAGGGGCACGATACCCGGGTGTACCGTGATCACTGCGGTGTCCATAGTAGGTAGGACGCTGGACTACATACCAGGAACCCTTTTTTCCGGTAAGATCCCAACCATCTGCTGCCGTGCCATCATAGGGCACCCCTGTTGCGTTGTTAACGTCATACTCCCGGATAATAGAACTCCGTTGGTTTCCCTCAATTAGTGGAAGCTTCCATTCGGGTACTTCCCCGAGGTTGCCTGCGATGTCGCTTGGTATCCTGCTCCGTGTTCTCTCGGCTGCTGCCATGAGGGTGATCCTGAAAGCGGTTTGGCTCAAAAGTCGATAGCCCGGTGTACCGTTAATAAGGTCTTTTAGGATGACGATACGGTCTGATCGGAGGTCGCCCTTTGCAGCTCCGACACCAGAGTTGGGTCCCTGCTCGGTCACGAGCAACAGCACTTGGTTTCTATCAAGTATCTTGGCATCTAAAGTGAAGGTGAGCGTGGTGGCGAGTACGGACTTATCTTCTGGGTGGTTCTTGATTGTAACTTCCCATCCTTCAAGGCTAACTTTCTTTCCACTTCTGTTATGGAGTTCGATCCATTGCGGAGACTTGTTGGTGTTGGTGGCGTACATGATTTCACTGATGGCGATATTGAACCGTGCAGCTACCGGGACGGTATCCTCTTCAGCACCGACAACGTCTTGGATGCCAAACGCCAATATGAGTGTCGCAAATATACCAAAGACAAACCCTTGAGCGATCAAGCCTTTCATGAAAATATCCTCCTGTATTTCCAAGTTTCGGTTTCAATACGCATCTTGCCAACTATTATAACCCACATCCGCTGTCTCGTCAAGTTTTCCGAAACTGTAAAACTGAGATACAACTATTCATTTTCATCTTTAGTTGTGAACCAATTC
>VXXH01000424.1 GCA_009835515.1 Candidatus Poribacteria bacterium | reverse complement strand
GATCTAAAATATAGATAGCGTCAAACTCTTCTACAAGGCGATTCCGCATGCCATCAAACGTCACGCCGTCGAGAAAACTATTATTTGTAACAAATGCGACAATTCCTTCTTCATCAATCCTGTCAGATGCCCACCGAATTGCTTTGACGTACGGATCTGAGAGCGCATTTTTGTTCGTTGCCTTTGAATCATGCGAATATGTTTCCCGCACTCGTTTATCCATTGTTTTATATTTTCGGTTTTTGTTGTTATCGTTCTCGTTGACCTGTCCGACATTGTAGGGTGGATTACCGATGACGACAAACATCGGCGACTTCTTTTGTTTCTCAACCCGCTCCGTATTGTCGGCGGTGAATAGCTGCATCTGGCGGTCTTCTGCCATCTCAAACGTATCCACCAAACACAAGCCTTCGTAAGGGATATATCGGTCCGCCACCGTGTAAAACGTATGCTCAATATTGAGGCTGGCGATGTAGTAAGGTAGGAGCATCACCTCGTTGCACTGGAGTTCCGGCGGGTCGGCGGTGTATTTTCGCTCTAATGCGATAGGGTCAAGTGCTTGCATGATACGGACGATGAAGTTACCGGTACCAACAAACGGATCGATGATATTCACACCGATATCAGAGAGGGAACGGTCAAACTCGGCCTGTAGAATATGCTCAACGCTTTTCACCATGAAATCGACGATCGGTTGCGGTGTGTAGACGATACCGTGCGTGTCTGCTACCTTGACGGAGAAGCCTTGAAAAAACTGCTCGTAGACGGTGTTGAGGAACCCCTGTTTCTGTGAGAAATCGGTGATGGTCGCGGCGGTCTGTTCAATTGCGACGTAGAACGGGTCCAAACTCTGGAGGAACTGGTTGCGGTCAAATGTCTGTGAGGTGAGTGCGTCAATGACGTTCTCAATTTCGCGGGCGATGATATTACGGCGTGTAAAGTCGCGGTTGTTGAAAACGGTGCGGAAGATGCGTTCCGTCAACAGGTGCTGGATGAGCATCTCCTCTACAGCAGCGACAGAGAGGTTCGGATTGATTGAGGTTTGGCACTGTTCATGGAAACTGATAAACGCTTTCTGGAATCGCGGGTTGTTTTGGCGTTCCGTTACGATTAACGCTGTCAATTTTTCGCCGAGTTCAGGGACAATCTCCTTGAACTCTGAGACGGCGGTATGCCACGCCGAGATATTCTCTTCCTGATACGCGAAGAAGGTCTGGAGGACGTTGACGAGGTTTCTCGGCTCGGTGATGTCCAAGTCCAGCTGCAATTGCCCGTGCTGATAAAGCAGCGCGTGTGTCGGGGACTGGAAGACGATGTTTTTGGAGGGATAACCTGCAGCGAATTTCTTATCGGTTTCAATATAGAGGTCATCCTGTGTATCTTTGGCTTCCCAGTAGCCATAAGGCAGCCCGAAGGTATCAACAACTTCACCATCAGGTGTTATCCGTCTGTTCTCTGGTGTGTAATGTGTCTTCTCGCAAACGAGGATGAGGTCTGCCTGTCGGCAGTAGTGTTGGAGGAGGTTCTGGAATGCGGTTCGGACTGCGCCTTCATGTGCTGCGCCGATGCTGTCGTATTCTTGGAGCTCGGCATAGTAGTTTTTGACGGGTTTGTGGGAAGGTTTGATGTTCGGATGCGACATATTGCGCCCATTGATGGATAGGTTTTCGATTACAGGCTTTCGTCAGACAAAGTGTTTATGAATTCTTCGAGAGTTTGTGCCTGCATTGCTGTTCGGCGGAGCTGCTTGAGTCGTTGCAAATCGTCAATGCCTGCGAGGATTGATTTTAGATCCGGCATGGAATTTGGTCGGAATCGAAGTTCCAAAACTTCAAGAATACCTTCAATAGTGCTCTCTTTTGCCCCTTGGTAAACGCCTTGTTGATTCGCCTTCTTGAGGTTTTCAATAGGCTCCTTCGCGGCATGCTCCTGAAGAATTTTCACAATCATGGGTGCGATTGGGTGAAGTTTTTCTCGTAATTCATCATCGTAAATTGAAAGAAAGATTCCCTTGCTTATATCCAAAGGCAATCCATCTACCTGCTCCACACCATCAAGCGCGTAGCGAACCCGTGCAAAGGGACCGTATCGGTGTCCGTTGTGATAAGGTTCTTCTACTCGTAGGAATTCAATGGAGTCAACGTTAGGTAAACGTCCTTTCACATCGACTGCCTTATATGTAAGCTCAAGTCTGTCAGCAGGATTCATTTTATGTATTTTCATGAGAGTGGCTCCCCATTATGAAAGCTGCGGCTCTAATAGACATCAAAACGATTTTGTATCCAATTTTCGGGAATATTACCGTAAACAAGGAGTTCTGCATCTCGGAGTGCGCGCACCAAAGTTTCCAGTTCAAGTGTCAAATTAGGCGTGCGCGGGGTGCCACCATTTGATGGTGGTTGCACCACTTGCTGTACCAGAAAATGCCCCATATTTCTTGGGTCAATAACACCGAGCAAGAATTCCTGCGATCCATCATGCTGATAGGACGGTCTCATAGCAGGCGGCAATAGTATCTTTGCAACCTCTTTCACAGGATCCAGAATTTGCACTTCGCCTGGTAGCGGATCTGGAATCTCAATTTCATAGATATAAGCAGGATTGATGATCGTAGGGATCACCGTGCTATTTAACACTGCATAGTCCCGTGCCACTGCGTAAGAGCGGGTCATAGAAATAAAAGGTGTGTTGGCAGTGCCTCTGGAAATATGATGCATCATGCGGGTAACTGTTAGTGTTAACTCAGGTGTCCTGGCGGTAAACCCCGTTTCTGCTGGATTGTTAAGATACCAATACGTGTTAATCCCTGCGCCTCGGTAAAATATTGGCATTGTGTTCCCCGTAGTCTTCACCTATCCTTTTTTACAGCCTGTGAAATCGCTATCCATCTCCTGTTAGTTTAGCACAAATCGTTGAACTATGTCAATGCAATTATCAGTTAGCGGCATCAATACATCAGGCGGGAAAAGGCATCTGCGGATTATCACAGATGACGCGGATTTTTAACCGTTTTTGTTATAAAAAGATCGCGCTCATAGTAGTCTGTGCAGTCTAAAATTGGGAGTAACCGCGTTCGTAGTAGGGCAATTCATTGCCCGTTTTTGAACGGCAGACGTGCGATAAATCGCACTACTACGAACTAACTATCTATAATTCAAAGGTGGACAGACTAATAGTCTAACTCCTAACGTATTTTTCAACGTTAATCCTATTGCTCCTCGACTGTGAAACCAAACAAACTGTGTCGGTACACGACTACGACTTTCTCACCGACTCGCATATAGAGAACATATTCGTCAAAATGCTGGATCCAACCGTTCAAGACGTATCCTGCCCGCGGGACAATGTTCACGTTGGATTTGTTCTCCTTCGTTTGATTAAGAAGTTCATCATCAACATGGAACCGATCACCCTGGTTGTCAATCGGTTGAAGGTTCTGCGCTTTCAACGGTGTCCTTATTTTTACATGAGGTTTCAGGTCTGGCATTTTCTCTTTCGGAAATGCGAACAAAATGTGTAGTTTCACGATATTAACTTCTTCACCATTGGCATCAATCCCGCATAACGTATAAGGCTTCGTTTTGATATCGGACAGATCCTTTAGACCTGTATAAGTGATAAAGCGGACGGGTTGTGCGAAATATTGGTTTAGGAGCCTGTCAGCATCCCAATTACTGCTCTTTTTCTTTGATTGTTGAGCCTCTTTGACCTGCGGTTCTGGTTACTTCTTGCTCGGCTCCGCTTTCTCAATGATAGGTTCCGGTTGCTGTGCATAAAAATCTAATATT
>VXXH01000330.1:811-3791 GCA_009835515.1 Candidatus Poribacteria bacterium | reverse complement strand
ACTGACAACTATCCACCGTGGCATCGCTTGTATTTTTTACCGCTACCGCAAGGACAGGGTGCATTTCTGCCGACTTTCGGCATGTTTCCCATCGCCTGCTGCGAAGCGAATTCGGCATCATCGCTGGCTGAGGCTGTACTGTTCGCTTGGGCACGTCTCGGTGGCTGTCTACGCGGTTTGCCAGTGCGTCGTCCGGGGGTACGGCGCGGTGCTTCGGTGTTGACCCGAGATTTGAAGATAAATTCGCTGACCTCTTCCTCAATGTGTTGATACATACTCTCGAAAACAGCGAGTGCCTCGTTTTTGAAGACGACAATTGGGTCTTTACCGCCGTATCCCGCCCCGAACCGGATCCCTTCCTCAATGTAGTCAATATTATAGAGATGTTCTTTCCAGTGATCGTCAATCCTATCGAGAAGGAGTAGGCGTTCAAGGAGGCGCATGACCTCTGGCCCGAGTTCGGTCTCGCGTTGCTCATAAGTCTCGCGGAGGACCACCAATGTCTGTTCTTCAACGTCGTTCGCATCGGCTTGCGCCAACGGCGTTTTCCAGATCGGTTTGACTGGGAACTTACTTGTCAACCATTGCTCATACCTGTCCGGGTTTTCGAGAGCGTTTCCACCCTTTTCCGGTAGATTGTCATCAATCGCATCTTCAACGACTCTCTCAATCATCTGCCAGATTGTCGTTTTGAGGGTAGCCGGTGCTTTGCCGCCTTTTTCAGCGAGTGCTGCAAGCCCTATCTCTTCAGGCAGGTTCCCGTTTTCTGGGGATTCCGATGCGTCCGTTCCTTGTGCCTGTTCGTCCTGAGACAATATTGACATGTCGTTCGCCGATGCCAAGACGGTATCGCGTAAGGTATAGATCGTATCACGTTGCGAATCCATGACATCGTCAAACTTCAGGAGGTTCTTCCGAATTTCAAAGTGCATCTGCTCAACACGCGTCTGTGCTTTTTCAATGGACTTGGTAACCCATGGGTGCTCTAAGGGTACCTCTTCTTCCATACCGACCCGTGTCATTAACCCTTGCAAACGTTCGGATCCAAATTTTCGCATCAATTCGTCTTCAAGGGAGAGATAGAACCGAGATGAGCCTGGGTCGCCCTGTCTACCGGCACGTCCGCGGAGCTGATTATCAATCCGACGCGACTCGTGGCGTTCAGTGCCGACGATATGGAGTCCGCCTGCGGCTAAGACCTTTTCTTTATTTTCGTTACAAATTGCTTCCGCTTTTTCGAGTGCTGCCTGGAATTCTTCGGATTCTGGATGGACTTCCTCTACTTTTTTAGTTTTTTGCTTGCGGAGCATCTCTTTCGCTAAGCCTTCAGGGTTACCGCCGAGTAGGATGTCTACACCGCGACCTGCCATATTCGTAGCGATCGTTACAGCCCCAGGGATCCCGGCTTGTGCGATGATGTCGGCTTCGTGTGCGTGTTCTTTGGCGTTCAGAACTTGGTGTTTGATGTCCCGATGTTTGGTTCTGAGCATCTTACTGAGTTTCTCAGAGGTTTCAATCGAGGCTGTACCGACGAGTATCGGGCGCCCTTTTTCGTGCTGTTCGACGATGTCGCTCAAGACAGCGTTATATTTCGCATCTTCGGTCGCATAAATCTGGTCGGCGTTGTCCATTCGGATCATGGGTTCGTTGGTAGGGATAACGGAAACCTCTAACCCGTAGATGTGCGCGAATTCGTTCGCCTCTGTGGCGGCGGTACCTGTCATACCGGCGAGTTTATCGTACATGCGAAAGTAGTTCTGGTAGGTAATCTTGGCACCGGTTTGGCTTTCCTGAACGACTCTAACGCGCTCTTTCGCCTCAATCGCTTGGTGGAGTCCTTCACTTAACCGTCTCCCGATTTGTTTCCGTCCGGTGAATTCATCAACGAGGAGCACTTCGCCGTTTTCGACGAGATAATCGACATCGCGTTTGTAGAGGTGATGTGCGGTGAGTGCCTGATTGACGTGATGCACCATAGCGATATTGGTATGTTCGTAGAGGTTCCCGACACCGAGACGGCGTTCAACTTCTTCGACACCTTCATCGGTCAGGGTTACAGAGCCGCGCGATTTCCCCTGCTGGTCAATCTGGAAGTGTTCTTCCGCTCGGAGATGTGTGACGACGCTGTTAACTTGCCTATAGAGTTCGGCGGGTTTACCGGAGGGTTCTGAGATGATGAGCGGTGTCCGTGCCTCGTCAACGAGAATGCTATCCACTTCATCAAGGATGGCGTAGACGTGCCCGCGTTGCACCTTGGTGTCAAACGAAAGGGCTTTGTTATCCCAGAGGTAATCGAACCCGAATTCGCTGTGTACGCCGTAGGTGATGTCTGATTTGTATCCGAGTCTTTTCTGTTCGTGGGGCATCAAACTGAGTGTGAGTCCGACGGAGAGTCCGAGGAAATTATAGATTTTGCCCATCCACTCTGCGTCCCGGCGTGCGAGGTAGTCGTTAACGGTGGCGAGATGTACCCCTTTTCCGGTGAGTGCGTTGAGATAGACGGCAAGCGTTGAGGTGAGCGTTTTACCTTCACCCGTCCGCATCTCTGCGATGCTGCCTTGATGGAGTGCGGCACCGCCCATAATTTGGACATCGTAATGACGCTGTTTCAAGGTCCGTACTGCTGCTTCTCGGACAATAGCGAATGCATCTGGTAAGAGTTCATCAAGCGATGCGCCTGCGTCCAATTTTTGGCGAAATTCTGGTGTTTTGGATTGCAGTTGTGCATCAGTGAGTTTTTTGACATCCGCCTCGCGTTGGTTGACCGCTTCGACGATGTCCCGAAATTTTTTGACATCTCGGTCCTCTTTACTACCGAAGACTTTTGTTATCACTTTTTGGAACATAGTTGCTATCCTGTTTATGGGTTTTCAGTTTTCAGTTTTCAGTTTTCAGAAATTGGGTTCCTTCGACCGGTTCCGGGTTAAACGGCTCTAACAAATTGTGTCCATCAATTTTCTTACGTAAAATCGTATAAATC
>VXXH01000330.1:0-801 GCA_009835515.1 Candidatus Poribacteria bacterium | reverse complement strand
TCCGGCGGAAGCGATTGAAAATAGGTGTGCGATTACCAGCCCAGCCCCCATTAGCAGCGTGGTTGTGAGAAAAATAGCCGTCACTGTTGTCATGAAAGTAGATGGTTCTTTCATGGCCATACCGATGTTAAAGACCCCCAAACTGTTAACGTATGGCAGCATTGCTAACTTTTCGATAGCACCACCGAGCCATAGGTTTGCACACGCCGTGATGTGCTCCATCTGCCCGGTATGTAGAAAAGACATCGGCAGCATCACGATTGAAAAGCCTGCGAGGCAAAAAAACGCCCAGATCGGTACAAAGATGAGTTTTAGCAGCAACAACATCGCTTCATAACACACTGTGAGCCACGATTTGTTCCAAACGATGGCAAACTGCTGATAGATGGTTTCAAACGTATCGGCACCTGTCGTAGCGACAACAGCGGGTACAAAAAGCAGGCTGACAGAAAAAACCACGGCGATTAATGCCATTAGCACACCGAGAAAAAATCCGAGCGGCATGAATAGTGAAGCGACCATGAGAAACGGTTTTCCGACGACCGGTAACTTTCCGAGTCCCGCAATGCTGAGGGGTATTAAGGCGAGAAATATCTGGATGAGGATTAAACCGATGAACGCGCCCAAGACAGATTTCCAATGCCCTTTGAGAAAAGTTACGGCATCACCGACCGAAAAGAAGAAATCCCCGCGGAACTGTTCGATGGTAATTTTGGAAGCCACAGTGCTTGATAGGAAGAAGATGCATGCGAAGCTTATCTCTCCTATCCACATTGCGATCTCAGTTATCTGTGCGAGTTC
>VXXH01000500.1 GCA_009835515.1 Candidatus Poribacteria bacterium | reverse complement strand
ATATGAGGCTGACTTTAAAGAGCTCGTTTCAGCGGAAAGGTGCAAGCATCGCTTACGGCACCTAACTGAAGAGCCACACCTTGCTGGGACAGAGAATAGCCGCAAGGTGGCGGAATATCTTCGCACGGAATTTGAAAGTTACGGTTTACAGGTTCAGGTGTATGCGTATCATGTCTATCTTCCGCATCCGCTTGAGGTGCATGTCGAACTTGTATCGCCTGTGCAACATCTCGCTGTTAGCAAAGAAGCGGGTTGGGCATGGGATAAAGATTCTTATGAGACGGAGATAGTGCCGGGGTACAACGCCTATTCACCTGATGGAGATGTAACAGCGGAACTTATCTACGTTAACAGAGGGTTGCCTGAAGATTACCGAATTCTCCAAGAGCGCGGTATTTCGGTGGAGGGGAAAATCTGTATTGCCCGATATGGTGGCAGTTACCGCGGTGTGAAAGCGAAGGTTGCAGGTGATAATGGTGCTGTGGGGTTAATCCTGTATTCGGATCCTGCTGATGATGGATATGTGCGTGGAGATGTCTACCCGCGCGGTCCGTGGCGTTCGGAGGATGCGATACAGCGTGGAACAGTGAAATATATCTTTCAGCACGCCAGTGATCCACTAACACCGGGATGGGCAGCGACTCAAGATGCCGAAAGACTCTCGATTGATGAAGCCACAGATCTCCCGAAGATTCCTGTAGTTCCGCTGGCTTATAGAGATGCTGAGTTGTTTCTAAAGGCGCTTGCGGGACCGAATGTTCCTCGAGAATGGCAGGGCGGTTTGCCTTTTGCTTATCACATCGGACCGGGACCGGCAAAGGGTCGCATTAAGGTGCGTTGTGAGCACAGCATCCGTCCGATTTACAACATCATTGCGATGTTAGAGGGAACGGCATATCCAGACCAGTGGGTAATTTTAGGGAACCATCACGATGCTTGGGTCTACGGTGCGGCGGATCCGGGCAGCGGTACAACCGC
Organism: Candidatus Poribacteria bacterium; assembly: GCA_009835515.1. Taxonomy (GTDB): domain Bacteria; phylum Poribacteria; class WGA-4E; order WGA-4E; family WGA-3G; genus WGA-3G. Next base: position 2,833 of record VXXH01000500.1, on the reverse strand, counting down.
CCTCTTAGAAGTTGCGGAATGCTTGGGTGAACTCGCCGAGAAAGGCGTACGTCCGAAGCGGACGATCGTTTTTGCGGCATGGGATGCAGAAGAGTTTGGCATTCTCGGTTCAACGGAATGGGTTGAGGATTTGAAATCGACACTGGAGCAGAAGACTATCGCCTACCTGAATGTGGATATTGCTGCGACTGGTGGACGGTTCTATGTGAGTGCGATCCCCTCGCTGCGAGAATTGATGCGCGAAGTGACACGAACTGTCGTTGACCCAAGGACGTTGAAACCGGTTTACGAGAGTTGGAAAGTTGCCCAAGACAAGGAGGTGCCGCAGGTCGGTAATCTCGGGAGTGGTTCAGATCATTCACCATTTGTTGGGCATGCGGGGATCCCGGCAGTCAGTATGGGCTTCAGTGGTGCTTACGGGGTCTATCATGCGATGCAAGATAACTTTTACTGGATGGAACATTTTGGTGATCCGACGTTTCAGTATCAAGCGGCGATGTCGCAAATTTGGGGGACCCTTGCCCTGCAGCTCGCCAACGCCGACATTTTGCCCTTTGACTATGAGACTTACGCGACGGATCTGATGACCCCCCTGAAAGTGTTGCAAAATTCCGGTTCGGAAAACAAGATTGCTAAGGACGTTAATATTTTAGATTATCTCATGTCGGAATTGCATCAGGTGGCAGGTGCGCTGAACCAAGGATTTGTACGCTATCTGGCTTCGAATGATTTATCTCGGATTGCGGAAATAAACCAGCGGTTGTATCAGTTAGAGCGGCGTTTGACGAGTGAGGCGGGTTTACCCCTGCGTCCGTGGTTTAAACATCTTATCTATGCCCCGGGTCTTAATACAGGTTATGCAGCGGTTGTTTTCCCTGGTGTCTTAGATGCTATCGAGCATGGAGATGATGCCGCGGTACATGCAGAAATTGATAAGTTGGTTGCAGCGTTCACACGGATAATTCAGGGGATTAATGAAATCCGAGAGATGTTGTAATTAGTTATCAGTTATCAGTTGTCAGTTGTCAGTTATATTTTTTCGCGGTTTGAGGGTGTGACGGCTACGGCTGATGTTGCTTGTAACATAACAATATCGCCAACTTGAAAGGGACAGTTGTAATTGGTCTGAACGAAGTAGTCTTGTCTGTCTATTTCAATACGATAAGTGAGATCGTGTCCTTTAAACGCCTGCCCGACGATCCGTCCGCTTTTTGCCCCGCTCCGCCAAGCATCAGGTGCCATCATCTTTAGGCACTCGGGGCGGATTGAGAGAAGCACCTCGCCAGCGGCTTCACCGTCCACCTTTACGCGTCCGAACTGGGTTTGGGCAATTCCGTTTTTCACGTGTGCGTGGATGAAGTTCGTCTGTCCAATAAAAGAAGCGACGTAAGCCGTTTTCGGATAACGATACACCGCTTCAGGTGTGTCAATCTGTTCAAGCGATCCATCTTTCATCACGCCCAACCGTTCAGCGAAGCTGAATGCTTCCTCTTGTGCGTGTGTGACGAGTATTGCAGAAATGCCTTCGGCTTTCAGGAGGGTGCGGACTTCTTCACGGGTTGACTGTCTTAACCCTGGGTCAAGACTTGAGAAGGGTTCGTCTAAAAGGAGGAGTTTAGGACGTCCGATAATTGCGCGTGCAAGTGCGACGCGCTGCTGCTCACCCCCGGAGAGGTGGTGTGGCATCCGTGTCTGTAGTTGCGTCAAACCGACCATACGAAGTACGTCTAATGCTCTCTCACGTCTCGCTCTTTTAGTGGTTTTTCGGAGGCCGAAGGCGACGTTGTCAAGGACGTTTTTGTGCGGGAAGAGGGCATAATCTTGAAAGACGAATCCGATGCCCCGCGATTCGGGGGGAAGATGGATTTCGTTGCTCGTGAGGATTCGCTTCTCCATAGCGATTGTGCCAGCGTCTGCCTTTTCAAAGCCGGCGATGAGACGCAGGGTGGTGGTCTTTCCACAACCACTGGGTCCCAAAAGCGCGAAAATTTCGCCGGGGTATACGCTGAAACTAATGTTTTTAATGATAGGGGCTTGGTTGGCTGTGAACCCTTTTGTAACTGCGTTTACGGTGAGTAGTTGCGTTGGCATTCGGTTTTTGTCTTATTGTTGATTGAAGAGATGATTCATTGCCTTTAAATAGGTACCTCTCTCTTCGTCGGTTATAGGTTCCTGCAGCAGTAGTTTTAGCAAAATCTTTGTATAAGTGCGGACTTCTGGAATATCTCCAAACGTCTCAATAAGGTGGTCGCGCTGAATTTGAACATATAACTCAGGGTCTTCCTTTCTGAGTTTATCCATGTCTATTGAGAAACGCTGCTTCAATTTTTTCGTATGTTCTAATACTTTCTGTGTACTTTCACTCGGCCAGAGGAATACCATTGCTTCAAGATAGATGATTTCTCTCTCCAGATGAGCGATACTTTCTTTATCACCGGGTATAAGCCGGACAGTATATGGATTAGGATGTGGATTAGGCTGATTTAACTTATATTCTATAACAGTACGAACCTGTGGGATATCGCCGAACTGTTTGAGGATGAGCATGTGCTGGTATTTTTTGCGTAACTCTGGATCTTTTATAGATTCAAAAGATTCAAAGTTTGGGGGGAGCTCCAGTTCCATAAGTTCCGCGATATAATCGTCTGATACGCGGATCCATGTTTCATCAGGGGTGTCGGTAAAAGTGTATCCCTCGGTTTCCGTGATGGGATCGAGAACATCCGCGTCTTCAGTATCCCCGCAACTATAAAAAAAAGACAGACTGAGGAAACATGTTAGGAAAATAAGAATGCTTTTCATTGGGATCTCCGTTGAAAAATAACTTGTGCAC
>VXXH01000426.1 GCA_009835515.1 Candidatus Poribacteria bacterium | reverse complement strand
GGGTAAAGTTGTCAACACTTTTTGCAAATTTACAAGCAAACCCATACTCGGTAAAACTTTAACCGCGCCAACTTGTCCGCTTTAACGGGTCTTGGACAGAGACAGTGAGGTCTGGACCGAAGCCTTCTACCGCCAATCTCACTGTGTCTCCGTCACCGACAGCGGTGAGTGCCTCATGATGTGTGCCTGTAGAGACGACATCCCCCGGTTCCAGTGTTACAACGTTGGTCACCTCTGCGAGTAATTCTGGAATGAAGCGTGCCATGGAATTCGTGGAAAAATCGTGTTGCAACCCGTCATTGATCCAGAGTTGCACGCCGAGTGCGTTCCCGTCAGCCACTTCGTCAGCGGTGATGAGCGCGGGTCCCATCGGTGCAAACGTATGCCAACTTTTTCCTAAGAAGAATCCACCGGGCAGCCCCCGTGCGGACACATCAATGAATTGCGTATAACCGAACACACAGTCTAAGGCATTTTCTTCGGAGAGATGTTTCGCTGTTTTGCCGATGACGATTGCCAATTCGGGTTCAAAATGGAACACAGTAACATCTGCTTCCGGTAATTCGACGGTGTTTTTTGTGGCAATGATACCGGTTGGCGACTTGAGAAAGGCGTTAAACTCACCGCGGGACGGGCTGTCCGGCTCGATGTAATTGCCAGCGAGGCATACGAGTTGACCTGGTCGCGGTAGCGGGGCTTTGAAACTAACACTGTCTAAAGCAGTAGCAGCTCCATTTTCAGCAGCATCCGCTATTGCTGGACGTAGATTATCGAAATCCTCAATCACCATCCGTATCAATTCTTGCGGTGTATGATGCGAAATACCCGTCAGGGCATCTCTGATGTTAACAATCCCATCTGCTGTTATTACACCGAGTTGATAGTCATTAAAGAATGCAAGTTTCATTCAGTTATTTGCTCCTGTGTTAAGACGTTTTGCAAGCGGATGGCTCCGCTCCTTTAACGGCAGGCGCACCTTTGTTCCACTAAAATAGGATACATAGGTTGCACTCACACACTCAAGGGATGTAAGCGCGTTGCGTCCGCCGAGTTCTGGTTGATTTCCGTTAAGAATTGCGTCTCGCATATTTTTCACGCTCCAGATAGTGTGGCGAGACTGCCACGCTTTTCCAGAGATGAGAAATGCTGACGTATCGAGTTCTATCTGTTCCCATACGGGTGTGTGTGCTGCAAACGAGACATCAAAGGGACAGTACCACATCTCATCTATGCCTGTGTCTGGGTTCGGTTTTACCATTAATTGTCCTTCTGATCCGAGCAGATGGGGTCCCATCATCCATCCATGTCTGGGTTCGCGGCAATAAAGTTCCATAATACCGTAGGCACCGCTCGCACCACCGATATGCACAAGCATCGTATCGCCTGCGACGATGCCGTTGTCGCGTCGGTCGGTTTTGCACAATTCACTGCTGTGCATAATGTCTGTGTCCGTTACATCGTGTCCTTGATAGGTGATATGCGCTTGGACCCAAGAGATACCGTCCAAGAAGAAATCCATCTCGTCAAAATAGTGAACCCCCATTTCCATCAGTTCAAACCCGGCTTCGCGTCCTTTGCCGACTTCCCGAATTGAACGGAGTTCACCGATTTTGCCTGCATCAATCAAGGTTTTCGCGTGCCGAAAAAGCGGTGTAAATCGAAATTGATGACTGACAGCCAAGTGTACGCCTGCCTCACGACACGCCGCAAGCATCTGGTCGGCTGTTTCTAAATCGACAGACAACGGTTTCTCAGATAAAACATGGATACCTGCTTGTGCGGCAGCGATCGCAATCGGTGCATGTAGTGGGGCATGTGTGCACACGCTTACAATATCAAGGGATTCATCTGCGAACATCTCTCCATAGTCAGTGTATCGTTTTGAGACCCCGTATTCATCAGCGCGATTGTTGAGGGCATCGCGATTGATGTCGCACATTGCGACGAGATCAATCCCTTCCAAGTTCGCGTGCGCTGCGGCGTGGCTTTTACTAATCCCACCACAACCGACAACCCCTGTCCGTAATGTCATTAATTATCTCCCAAATTCAGTTTGTGCATGTTTAATGCATCTCCAACAATGCCTGCCACTGCGTCTCGTCCACGAGCACCCCTTTTTCGAGGCTTTCTTGCCGCGTTTGCAACATGCCTTCACCGGGATACCTGACCTTTTCATTTTCATCTAAAGGTGTAGCCGTATGGAAATCGTTGATAATCGCTGCGACTGTTTCGTTCAGTATCGCTTGTCCCATCAATCCTGTGGCATTCATCGCGATGTACACCTGAGAAACGGCGTATTCTGAATTTTGCTTTCCGATTTCGTGCGTCGCTTGTCCACCTGAGATAACGGACGCCATCGTGTCAAGCACCAGTGCCAGCCCTGACCCTTTCCAATAACCGATAGGGAGTGCTCTCTTGGAATCAAGGATCTCGCCAGGGTCAACCGTTAATTCGCCATCTGTATCGTACCCGCCGGGTAATGGAAGTTCTTTTCCTTGTAGTTGTAGCACTTCCAATTTCCCGTTTGAATACTGGCTCATTGCCATGTCGAGCAGAATATGTCCTTCTTCTCTCGGAATGCCAATCGCCATAGGGTTATTGCCAATCTTCTTTTCCGCGGAACCCCACGGTGGCATCAGTCGGGTCGTGTTCGTCCAGCAGATACCAATATATCCGGCTTCCGCTGCCTGTAGGGCGTAAGCACCGCCGCGCATCCAGTGGTTTGTGTTTGAAAGTCCGACACATCCGATGCCGTGTCCTTCAGCGAGTTCCGTTGCCCGTTGCATACAGATATGGGCGTTAATGAGACCGACCCCCATCTTACCGTCCCAGCGTTCTAACGCACCGAAACTCTCGGTTTTCTCTGGTTGCGCGCGGAAGTCGATCTGTTTACTCGCCAATCCAGCGACGAATCCGGGAAAGCGGTTGAGTCCGTGCGAATAGACCCCGTCGCGTTGATTTTCAGCGAAGAGTCGCGCACATAGCACTGCTCGCTCATCGGCAAAACCGACTGAAGCGAGCACACGATAAAATTCATCTTGTAAAGTTTGGAAAGGCACACGTTTCATACGTTATAGTAACTGTTATCCCAGGATTGGCTGCTTTGGTATTGTAGGTGCTACCACATTTCAAGCCATTGTGTCAGAGGTGTCACCGGTTGCGTTTCGCTACGGATGACCCATTTGAAATCAGGATCTCCCCAATAGATTGTACCCGGATGGTCGCCATCACGGAGATAGCGGATGTCAATCGCCCAACGGACTATATTACTTGTGGTGTGCGGTAGCGATCGGTGAAATGTCAGGTTGTGGAATACCAAGGCATCTCCCAACGCCATAGGACACGTGACAATACGAGACGTATCCACAAGCTCGTCCATTACCTCAAGAAATCTTCCCTCACGTTCTTCTGTCCGATGGTCAACCACACCTAACCGATGTGAACCCGCAACCACTTGTAGGCAGCCGTTGGTCTCATCTACTGGCACCAAGGGTATCCAAGCAGTCGGGATGAGGGAGGTTTCGCTGACTGTGCCGAAATAGCCGCTATCCTGATGCCACGGGACCACCGTCAATTGCTGACCGGGAAGTTTCGGACGCGCATTGAAAACAGGATGTCCGATGACATCTGTACCTGTGAGTTGACCGATTGCGTCCACGAGTGGCGGCGCGTGATGTATCTCGAAAATTTCAGGTGTGGCAACTTGGTTACGCCAAGAACGACCGAAGCGGTTGGCATGTTCACCAGCGACTTGCGCAAATCGCGTTTCAAATGGAAGTTCTAACCCTTCATCTTTGATAATCCCATCCGC
>VXXH01000173.1:3209-3816 GCA_009835515.1 Candidatus Poribacteria bacterium | reverse complement strand
ATTATAAGGAGTGTCTTATGAAAGACCAGCTTTTTAATAGGAAAGCCCTATTTTCCTTATTAGCTGTTGTAATGTGTTTAGGATTTACCGCGATGAGTTACGGCCAAGCCGTCGTTTCTGTGGATCCTGCTACAGTTGAATCCCCAGCTGCTGGGGAGCAACTCATGGTGAATATCAATATAATGGGTGGCGAAGGTGTCGCTGGATACCAAGTGACTGTCAATTTTGATGCAACTGCGCTGAGTTATGTAGAAAGCGCGAACGGTACCTACTTACCACCAGGTGCCTTCGTCAATCCGCCCAAGGTATCTGAAGGTAGTGTTGAACTAGTGGCGGCTTCTCTTGCTGGTGCCGCGCCCGATAGCGATGGCACACTCGCTACGATAACGTTTGAAGTTGTTGAAGCGAAGGCATCCACCATTAGCCTTGCAGGCGTTATTATCACCGACGCTACTGCTACTGACTTGGGAGCCACAACTGCAGATGGCATGGTAACTGTCCCGGCTGCTGACGCTGACGCTGATGCCGACGCTGATGCTGATGCTGATGCCGACGCCGAGGATGTAGCCGATCAAGATGCAGTCGAGGAGGCGGAGACGCAAGATAA
>VXXH01000173.1:0-3199 GCA_009835515.1 Candidatus Poribacteria bacterium | reverse complement strand
TTTTTTTATTTCTTTGTTGACCATCTAGATCTTCTTCTTTATTTTCTTGTTGATGTTTATTTTTTTGCTGACAATCCCGCTGATGCCGATGCTGATGCCGTCGAAATGCCGGTTAGCCAGATGTTCGAGATTAAACTCACGAACCTCACTGAGGGTGAACACGGTGTCAGTGGACAAACATTCTCCCCCGCAATTTTCGCAGCACACGCTGCCGGTGTCAAACTTGCTGAAGTCGGTCAACCCGCGAGCCCAGCGATTGTTGCAATGGCTGAGGGTGGAGATATCTCAGGACTCGTCTTACTTGCAGAGGCTGCTGGCGCGAACGTCGCGATCGCTATGAATGCGGATGGGACGCGCAGATATACGATGCCGGGTCAATCTACGACCGTTACCGTAACTGCTGACATGGTGAACTCTTCGCTATCCGTCGGCTCAATGTTAGTCTCAACTAATGATGCGTTCATCGCTGCTATTGACGTACCCCTCTTTGATGAAGATGGTATGCCTGTTACAGCAACCATCGACTTGATGGCTTACGATGCTGGTAGTGAAGATAACACAGAGATGGCTTCGGATATTCCGGGTCCGCTTGGTTTAGATCCTGAAGTTGATCCTGCAGGCAGTAACGCACGCGTCCCGACCGAGGGTGGCGTGATTATGGCACACCCAGGTATCCAAGGCGGTGCTGATGTCAGTGATGCGTTTGCATGGGAAGAACCGGTAGCGATGCTCATGATTACACCGGTTGACGCACCCGCAGAACCGGTTGTTGAAGAGCCTGTCGTCGAAGAACCCGTTGTTGAAGAACCGACAGTAGGTCCTGGTTTTGATGTTACACTCGCCCCTGGCTTGAACATGATTTCTCTCCCCTTGATGCCAGAAACACCTTACACTGCGAAATCATTGGCAGCAATGCTCAATGCAACAGTCGTCATCCAACTCGATGCCGCAACGCAAAGTTTTGTCGGTTATACTGTCGCTGAAGAAGGCGATGGGTTTGGCATTGACGGTGGGATGGGGTATATCGTTAATACTCCCGCTGGTGGCATTGTGAAGTTCACCGTTATCGCATGGGATAACCAACATCCTCCACCGTAACCAGCACCTGATGCTGATGCTGATCCTGACGCTGATGCCGATGCTGATGCTGATGCCGACGCTGATGCAGCGGCTGCCGCACCCGCGCTTTCAACCTTTAAGAGCGCATGGGCGTTCATCGTTACCAGCGAGATCCACGGTATGGAGACTGGCACCGGGTACACACTCGTCGCTGAAAACCTCCGCACCGGCATCATCGCCACGGAAAACGTCACAAGTGCTGTGAAACGTTCCTCCGCTGTTTGGGCAGACCTTAACCGCAAGAGCGTCATTGAAGCCGGTGATAAACTCGAAATCGCGCTTTATGACGAACGCGGCAATATCGTCTCCGGTCCCTTCCAGCGCACTGTTTCAACTGCTGACATCCGCAACGCCTTCCTGAGTCTACAACTCAACGTTGGCGATGTGCAGCCGAAAGACACGATTTTGGCACAGAACTATCCGAATCCGTTCAACCCTGAAACGTGGATTCCGTACCAGTTGAGCCAATCAGCTGAAGTGTCGATCCATATTCATAATGTTGCGGGTCATCTAATTCGCACGTTGGATTTAGGTCTGAAACCGACGGGTTCGTACATGACGCCTGCGACAGCAGCGTATTGGGATGGTAAGAACTCAGTTGGTGAGCGCGTAGCAAGTGGTATCTACTTCTACACACTCCAGACTGCAGACTTTGCTGCCACCCGACGGATGGTTATCTTGAAGTAAACGGCTGTCAGTTGTCAGTTATCAGTGGTCAGTTACGAGAACCGTTTTAACTGAAAACTGATAACCGATAACTGATAACTATTCTTACTGACAACTGATAACTATTAAAAAATAAAACGCCCCGACCTGCCGGTTGAGCTAACCGCGAATCAACGCCGATTAGCAGTCGGTGTTGGGGCGTTTTTTATCGTATAAACAAAGGAGAGATTATTTAATGACTGTAAAAAATATCTTACCTGTTTGGGGAGTGCTTGTGCTGCTTTTTGCTGCAAGCACTGGAAATGTATTTGCTTTCTCCTCCGGTCCGCCAGATGGGCTTACGGGAGCACCCGCTGAAAATAACTGCACACAATGCCACACTGCCAACGACCTTAATGTCTCAGGCGGGTCCCTGATGCTGACAATCCCTGAAACTTATGAGCCGAATGAGGTGTATACGATTATCGTGAATCTGTCGCGGGCTGGACAGAGCCGTTGGGGATTTGAGATGACCGCGCTGGATGCCGATGGCACACGTGCTGGTTCCTTTGAAGTTGATGATGCTGCAAATACACAGGTGTCAGAAACAAACAGTAAGCAATACATTAAGCATACTTCCATTGGAACTGCCCATGGCACAAATGATGCACACAGTTGGGAATTTCAGTGGACTGCCCCTGATGCGGATATAGGTCCCATTACCTTCTACGCCGCCGGGAATGCTTCCAATGGAAATTTCAACCCAATAGACGATTATATTTACACAGCACAAGAGGAATCAACGCCACCAATACCTGTAGTGGCAGGTGTATCCTTGGAAGTCGTTGGAGAAGCGGCACTTTCTACGATGGATGCCGTTGCAGGGGTTAGTTATACCCTTAAAGTTACGAATACCGGCAATATGATGGATACGATATCGCTTGAAGCCTCAGCAGAGGTCGGCATTGAGGGCAGCGTGGTCGGTAGTCTCAGCGACAGCGACAGATCGGTCGAGCTTGAAGCCGGTGCATCTAAAGAAGTGACATTGATGGTCGCTGGGGATCTATTTACAACACCGGGGGATTATGCGATCACTGTGACAGCAACCTCTGGTACCGATAACACGATGACTGCTGAAGTCACGACGACAACGACTATAGAGGTGCCGGTAATAGCAGGCGTGTCATTAGAAGTCGTCGGCGATAATGCACTTTCCACAATGGATGCGGTTGAAGGCGTGAGTTACACGCTTAAAGTCACGAATACCGGCAATATGATGGATACAATAACACTTGAAGCCTCAGCAGAGATCGGTATTGAAGGCAGTGTGCTCGGTACGCTCAGCGAAAGTTCGATCGAACTTGAGGCGGGTGCATCCGCAGAAGTGACATTGATGGTCGCTGGGGATCTATTTACAACACCGGGGGATTATGCG
>VXXH01000880.1 GCA_009835515.1 Candidatus Poribacteria bacterium | reverse complement strand
TAACGGCAACGCTCTATTCTTAGTCTCTAAATGCGCCGGAGTATACTATAACGTACTATAGAGTTCAGCATGCCGTTTCAGCACGGCATCTGAATCTGGTGGATTGATAACCTCTATAGAGATAAACCCGTTATATCCGTCTTTTGCGAGAAGCGTGAGTGAATCCCGTTCGGTATCTGGCATCGGGCCGCTATCTCCGAAATTGACGTGTGCGTGTCGGACTTTGCCACGTAGATGGACATAAGCGACATCGACCGACTCTCCGTGTCGGACGTGATGCGCTGCATGCCAATTCACGTATGTGTTCTGTGCTTCAGCGCGATGCAGTGTCTCCGCAACGTAACTGCCAATGAGGTTGCCGTGTGTTTCTAAACAGAGCGCAACGCCTGCGTCGCCCGCTAACCCGTCACATTCGCGAATGCCATCCGCTTCCCAATCCAAAGTTTGGGATACTTCAACCGGAGTCTCTGGCACCCTGTCGCCAAAGATACGGATATTCGCCGCGCCCATGGTTGCCGCAAGCTCAATATAACGCTTGAGAAGTTCAACCTGTTCGGTGCGTTTGTTCGCGTCGGGGTCAATGAATCTCACGCCAGTTGCGATGCAGGAAAGGTCAATCCCGCTATCAACGAATTGGGCGCGTGCCTCTCGAAGTTGTTGTGCGGTTGAATCCAATTCGACCCCGTGTCCATGATCCCACTCGACGCGGAGTTCTAAGTGTTTGTAGTCATACTGTTTCGCCTTGTCAATCAGTTCCGCCAATGTTAACGGCGGACAGACAGACGACATAAATCCAAATTGCATGTAAAATCTCCTATTTTGTTAGTTTAACCTCGAATGTCAATAGATGAACTGTATGAACCGTCATCTCCTCGTTTTTTAACGTTGATTTTAACAGGTAAACGTCTTGTTAATTCCTGAATGTGGCTGATGAGGAAGATATTTCGTCCCTGCATACGGAGTCCTTCCAGTGCCGCGATTGCAATATCAAGGGTCTCAGCATCAAGCGTGCCGAACCCTTCGTCAAGGAATAGGGAGTTGAGTTGGGACCGCCCACGACTCAGTTCCGAAAGCGCAAGTGCCAAAGCGAGACTCGTTAGGAATGATTCGCCACCGGAGAGTGTCTCAACAGGACGTTCTTCATTGGCATTCCAGCGGTCAACGACAGACAAGTTGCCGATGCCTTCAACTTTAAGTTGGTAACGCTCGGAGGTGAGATATTTCAGTTGTTCATTGGCTAAACTGCCCATCTGCCTGAACATAATCTCCAATGCGAAATCGCGTAAATCATTGGCGGGGATTGTCTCCTGTAACCTTTTCCAACGCGCCAATTCTGCCTCAGCTTCCGCTACTTCAACCCCGAGTTCCTCACGTTCTTTTAGTGCCTTTTTCAAGTTGTCAATACTCTGTTGTTGCGCTCCGACCTCTTTTTGCTTTTCTTGAAGCAGCGTTTCGATTTCTTCGAGCGTAGTCTCAATCCGACCTAATGCATTTGGATCAAAAGGATTTTCATCAAATCGTGCGGACAGTTCACGAATTTCTGATGCGAGTTCCCGCACTTCATCCTTATGCGCGTCAATTTGGTCGGTTAAGTCTTGCATCCGGTCATCATCTCGGAAAGCGTTGTCGTGTGCTTCGGCTGTGTTAAATCCTGCCTCCTCCAACTTATCGAAATAAACTTGGCGTGATGCGTCTAACTTTTCGACAGCCGTATTAAACTGTTTCTTGCCAAGATCATGAGTAGTCCGTTTTTGCGTCAGTAAATCTTGACTGTTTTGTAATTGCTGTTCAGCACCATTGCGTTCGTTCTCTTTTATCTTCAGGTCGGCATCTAATGCTTCAATAGCCTTATTAATCTCGGCTTCCGTCTCCAGGCCACCGGTTTTCTGACGAGCGGCAGATAAAAATGTTTCGCTTTCGTGTAGATATCCGTCTTTTTCGTTTTTCAACGTTGCATGACTTTCTTTCAGATCCTGAAGTTTACTTTCGTCTGCCGCAATATTTGCATTAAGCACCTGAATATCTGTCTCCGCTTTACCAAGTTCATCTTTACGCGATGCCACCGTTTCAATTTTATCTTCAAATTGATCTACTGCCTCCTTCGGTGTAACGCCGTGAAAGGTATCGGGCATAGATTCCCAGAAACGCGCCGCTGTAACTGTAATATCCGCTTGCAAATCCGCAATTGTATCGTTCAAGGTGTCAAGCTGCGCTTCAGTTTCGTTCAAGGTGTGCATCTCGCGTTTGATGTCGTTTTCACAGGTTTTGAGATGCTGTGATACTATTTGAAGTGCGCTGTCTGCTTGTGTCTGCCCCTGTTTGGCTGCTGTGATGTTTGTGATAGCCGTATCCGCTCTGTCAAATTGTTCAGATACCCATTTTGACGAAACATCAATGTCCAAATAGATCGCCTGCCATTTAGCGAGAAGTTCGACTACCTCGTTACGCAGCGTCTCGATCTCTGTTGTGCATACTTCGATTTGGTCGGCAGTATTGTGTTTGCGCTGTTCAGTTTGAATCTGCTTTGTATTCAAGGATTTTAGTTCTATTTCTGCTGCATCTGCCTCGGCTTTCGCAGTGGTTAGAGCCTCTTCAGCATGTTGGATTCGTTCCTTACTTTCAGGCTCAACGACATCAGCACGCGGATGGTCTGTTGCACCACACACCGCACAGGGTTCTCCCGGTTGAAGACGTTGTCGAAGTTGATTAATCGGGTCGGCCCATTTTGCAAACTCTTTCTCTTCCTCACAATGTTTAACGACTTCAGCGGCTCCCTGACACACTTCGGTTTGGCTTGTCAAATCGGTTTCGATCTGCTCAAGTTCGGCATCCAATGTCGCTGTAGTCTTATTTAAGATGTTCAGTTGCTTTTTGGCATCTGCCAAATCATCTTGTGTCGCCTCATATTTCTGTGCGATCGGTTGTCCCTTAGATGCCTGCTGCTTTCGGGTAGTCCATTCTTCAGAGGTACCGGTCGCCAATAGTTCGTTCAATTGCGTATCGGCATCTGTTAGTGTTGCCGCTGCTGCTGCTTTTTCCGAGAGACGTTCCTCCTGGGTTTTGGATAATTTCCCAACCTCCTTTTTTAACGATGATACTTTCTTTTTAGTATTTGCTTTGTTCGTCTGCTCTGTTTGTAACTGTTTTTGGTGTGAAGTGAGTTCCGCCAGAAGAACGTTTACTCGGTTAAGACGTGGCTGCCGATCCGACGGAAGCGGATTATCTTCCAAAAAATGTTGTGCGTTATCAATCTGTTCCTGCAATTGGGTTTGCTCAGTTTGCTTTTCGGTTAATTCACTTTCCAACGCATCAATCTGTTTGCCGAAATTCGCTAAACCGGGGTCACGTTTATTTGCCTCCGCAAGTTGACCTTCCGCTCGTTCTATATCTGACTTTGCTGCAGTGTAGACCGGCATCTTTTGGTCTCGCTCGGAGGATACAGTTTGATATGCCTCTTCCTTTTCGTCATAGGCCGCTTGGTCGGTTTCAACTTGCGTTTCTGCATCCGCTTTCTCGGTTGTCGCGTTACGGAATGATTCTTCAGATTCTTCAAACACCGACTGAGCAGCATCAAACGCCTGTTTCTCTGGGAGAAGACGCTGGGCACGATTCGCATTTTCGAGTTCTACCGAAACTGCATCAATCTCCGCCTGCTGGGCTAAAAGGCACCCATGTCGCTTTTCTGAAGATTGGAGTTTCTCAAAGTCCTCTGCCCTTTTTGTTTCCCTCGCTTTTTCTTGTTGTATCTGCTGAATTTCTTGACCTAATTGTTTCGCTTCCTTTTGCAATCTATCAAGTTCCGCTTCAGCGTCTACGAGC
>VXXH01000055.1 GCA_009835515.1 Candidatus Poribacteria bacterium | reverse complement strand
GTTCATAATCCAAGATTTTATTAACAATTGCATCGGCTTGGCTAACGGTCGCGGCACTGAGTCTGCCGATATACATGTCGGTAAATTCATCGTGTCCGGAGATAGTAACATACCAGTGATCTGACGCGGTTCGTCCGAAGGAATCTGTTCGGATGTAGTGCGTCGGAATGTAACCATCAAGCTCTGGGGGTTCCGTATGAATTTCTGTGTCAATCCCACGGAAATCATAGGTGCCGTCGCCGAGGAGGACAACGTAAGTTGGGGCAGGTGGTGTCCAAGATTGATACGCATGCGTCAGAAAATCTTTGATTGCTTTCGGGCTGACGCCACCGTCCCCGTAAGTGTTGTAAATATCGTCAGTTGTTACAACTTTGGTTCGGTATCCGCCACCGCCGGATGTTTCACGCCATCCGGCTAACCTCTCTGCCGCAGCAAGGAATTTGGGGTGTGTTATAACCACATAATCTGCCCCGTGTGTTGCAGTTGCTAAGTCCGTAGGTTCGACGATTTCAATACTTTCGGGTTGCCGTAATGCGGTATCAGAGACTGCGATAAATTGTGTTTTACGGGTATCAGGTACCTGAAACAGAGCATTATACATGCCTGTACGTGTTATATCCGTCTCTATAGCAAAACCGCGCAGCCGAGCCGTGAGGTACGTACCATCTGTTTCAAATATATGAATACCTGGGTCTCGGAACGCCTCAATTTTGTACTGGAGCTTACGCCCGCCTGGCAGTTGCGTGCGCGAAGTATCATCTTCGGTAGGTGATCTGAACCAGAGTTCATCTGCAACGGCGCGGAAGAGACGGGTATACTCGACAGAAAAACGATTGAGATAGACATGATACGGATATCGAGTGGTATCTTCATCAACATTATCATCAACACGTGCGAGAGATAAGACGTTCAGCTCGCCTCTCGTGTCGTCCTTGAGTATATTCCAAGTTCGTAAGAACCTTTCAACAGTAAGGGTATCTTGCTGATTCCATTCCGCGACTTCAATGCGGACCCCGTTAACAGAGACTAAAATCTGATGTGGGACGGGTGTGCCGCCCTGCAATTCAACAGAGATATGTGATGGATCGAAACTTTTTGCGACATCATACAACGGAAATTCAAGGCGCATCTCGGCGGCATCGCCACCATTTTTGATGCCATCCCAGTACCAGAAATCATTTTCCTCAAACCACTTGTGTTTATTGTCGCTATAGACAAATTCAAGATTATTTGTTAGGTGATCCTCTTCAAAATTCACCTTAGAACGGAAAGTAGGAATTTGCGTCGCCGTTGGGTCCGTTGGACTCGCGGTCAGCTGCGGCACCCGCGTCCGGACACGGTCATTGTGAAGCGTCAGCCAATAGATGTTCCAACGGCTGTAAGGATTTCTCGGCTTATGTCCAAGAAAAAAGATAGTATCCCCCGGATCAAACTTTCTGTCCTCTGCACCGGTGATGTAAATGGGAATATCTCTGTTCCCTTGCGTTATGCGAAACCTTTCTGGGTTTGTACCGATGAGTTCCACCCCCCAGTCGCGCGCGAGGGATTCTGCTGTCACGGCATAGATACCGGTCTCTCCGACGAACAATTTGTAACGTGGGTTTCCATTACCGTTATTAGAAACAAGCGTCGGTGCTGCAGGCACTTGTGGTCGGGGTGCCCGAAAATGAGCAGCTTGCTCAGCATTGAGGAGTTGATGCGACAAGGCGCGTTCAAAAGCCTCTGATTCTAAAAAGTTGTCAGTTGTCAGTTTGCCTCGCAGTGAGAGTCGTTCAGTTAAAGAGGATCCCGATTCAGACAAGCTGCCTCTTAACTGAAAACTGTTAACTGATGACTGACGACTATAAGAAAAACGGATGTTCACTGTGAAACGTGAATACAGACGCAATTGTCGGGTTTTTGGGGAATACTGCACAGGGTATAACGCCAATGCGATGACACGTTGACTGCGGATGTAGCCTTCCCGTATAACACGGGCAAGCGGTAATCCAGGGTATGAAGGGTTACCCGTATTCGACTGATATGCGCTTCCACTTTCCACCCAACGTTGCGATGCCGAGTGCTGCGAATCGGATTCGTGTACATCGAAAATAGAGACAGGCACAAGACGCACACCAGAACGGGACTCGGTAGGCGCAGCTGAAATATCAACCGCTTCAATTGTAGCCGTCGCGGGTATACCCAGCATTAACCGTGTAACTGGAACTTTGGGGTTGCCGGGTTCAGCGGTGAAGTGACAGTCGGCGTAATGTGCCTCGTGATAGCGGACATTGTCTCGAACTGTTTCAGAGACAGTGAGTTCAGGTAAGGTGAACTGAAGCGTGATGCCTTCGGCTGATGTAGATTGTGTAACACGCGCAGACGCGCTGGAAGACCAGAGGAAAAAGAAAAGGATGGGGATGCATAGCATGACATTGAGCTGTACTCTGATGCACTCGGGTTTGTTCTTCTCTTTTGTGTTTTTTAGGTATAATTTCATTATTTTAGGGTTGTCAGTTCAAATTTGAAAAGCGAGCCGGAATCTTGCTAACGAAAATGTTGTCTATTACCTTATATGTGTTTTGTGAAACGTAATTTCTTCACTTTTTTCTATCTGAGCGCAATTTGCTACGGACAAGATTTCAACGATGAGGTTTCCTGCGTTTTTGTACCGTAAACTCGCCTCGCAGTGAGAGTTTGCGGACCTACACGCACAGACTAAGAGTCTATGCTACAAACAAAAGGGACAACTTCGGTCATTTGACTTTCAAAAGGATCTTACCAAAATTGCGATTCGCTTCCATATATTCATGCGCTTGCCGTGCTTCTGCTAACGGAAAAACGGTGTCAATCACAGGCTGAAGTGCGCCACGTTTTAATTCTGGTAACCATCGCTCAACAAAACGTTGTGTGATAGCGATTTTTTCCGCAATGGTTTGTGGTCGCATGACTGAACCGATGATCTTGAGTCGATTGCGCATTACTGTACCGAGATTAATTTCCGTGGTTGAACCGCCGATCAATCCAACTTGCAACAGTCTACCTCCTGTTTTGAGTATAGAAAGATTCCGCTCAAGATAGGGGGCACCAATAAAATCTAAGACGACATCAACACCTTGTCCATCTGTTAAACGCGCAATTTCCGCAACGAAGTCGGTCGTTTTGTAGTTGATCCCCTCTATTGCTCCGAGTGCCTTGCATTTCTCAATCTTTTCCGACATTCCCGCAGTGACAAAAACATTAGCACCAGCATGATGGGATATTTGGACACCGGCACTGCCGACACCACTTCCACCTGCATGAATTAGAATTGTTTCAGCAGCCGATAATTCGCCCAGAGTGAAAATATTTTCGTTTGCGGTAAAAAACACTTCAGGAACTGCAGCAGCTTGCTCAAAACTCCACTCGTCAGGTATCGGCATTGCCATACGGTAATCGATGACAGCCTGCTCAGCGTAACCGCCACCACCGACGAGTCCAAAAACGCGATCGCCTTTGGTTACACCCTCCGCAGCACTTCCCATTGCTGAAACGGTGCCAGCAATTTCTAAGCCGAGTATCTCGGATTCACCCGGCGGTGGTGGATATCCGCCGCGCCGCTGAATCGTGTCGGCTCGATTTAAAGCAGTGGCATGAACATCCACCACAAGTTGTGTTTCAGTCGGTTGCGGCGACGGTGCTTCGCCTAATTGGAGCACCTCTGGTCCCCCATCGCCTGTTCTGATAATTGCTTTCACCATTTACCTCGCTTTTGTTTCTGAGTGTTATCCATACGCTCTCAATTCTAACACATTTAAAATGTTATACCAAGTTTAAAGAGAAATCCTGATCATGTATAATAA
>VXXH01000069.1 GCA_009835515.1 Candidatus Poribacteria bacterium | reverse complement strand
GTAGCGACGTGCCTACTTCAAAAGCGCGCCTACCGAAAAATATAATATCAATTCTTGAAAACCTCCTCGGTTGTAATATAGAAGATACACTTGCTGCGATTTCAGCAGATACTGCTGCACTTGAAAATCTCCTTTCCACACTTCCCGCAGACACACTTGAACACCAACTCACACCCCAATGGGTCATCCTTGCCGCCGGTAAAGGCACGCGGATCGATCCTACCGGACGCTTGAGCAAAACCTTGGACATCACATTCGGGGAACAGAACACGCTCCAACACTCGCGACGCTACTTGCCCGGCAACCGCCCCGATATTGTTGTTGTCAATCCACAGATGGCATCACGCATCGAGAAAAGCGGAACCGCGGCGCAACTGCTCGGTCCCGATGCGATTCCGTGTATCCAAGCAGAGATGAACGGGACCGGTGGTGCCCTGCAAGCAGCACTCCCCGCACTTCAAGACTCCGACGCTGAATGGGTCGGTGTAGCGTTCGGTGACGAACCATTTTTAGAACGCGAGATTTTCGCACAGACACTCCTCTCACATTTCCTCTCCGGTGCGGATGTTACGCTCTGCGGCAAAATCCCGGAAACTGTCGAGGACAAGGGCGGACTTTTCTTCGATGCTGAAGGCAGACTCACACGGACCAAAGAGTGGTACGATATGACAGAAACCGAAAAACAGGAGATGTGGGACCGCTGGCACAACGGTGAAGCATATACCAATACAGGTATCACCCTTATTCGGAAAAGTGTGTTGTTAGAACGGATACATCGGTTGGAACCCCACGCAAATCGGAACGACGAACTCCACCACGTCGATCTCATTCGCCACTGTTACGAAGACGGGTTGAAAACGAACGCCTTTATCTATCGCAGCGAAGTGTTGTCTGGCGTGAACCGCTGGTCGAATGTCTTAGCGGGCGAAGCAGCACTGTATGCACAGGTTCGGGAATCCCTCGCGCGAAAAGGCGTTCGCGTCGATCCGAATGCACAGATAACATTGGCAGGTGATGACATCGAAATCGGTACGGCGTGCTATCTTATCGGTAGCGTGCACCTCGGTGAACAGGTTCAGGTTGGCGACTATTGTAGACTTGAAAACGTTACGTTGCTGGGTGCAACAACGGTAGGAAACGCCGTCGGATTGCAGGATGTCTCCGCGAACGATACGACCTTTGAACCAAACCCACTCCCAGAAACACTGGCGGCACCCGTCCGTGGACTCGCAACAGGCACCACGATCAAAAACGCTACATTCGATGCAGCGTGCGTCGGCGGGAATGTTCAACTTTCAGGAATTGTGGCGCGCGGAACCGTGATTCCGCCCGGTATCATTTTGAATGATCGGACACTCGGTGTCCCACCCGCACAAGTCCCGCCTGCCGTACCAAAACCACTATTCGATCAGATTGTGCCGTCGGATTACATTCCTGGGGTCTTCACTTTCGGAGAAAAGAAGGAATTACCGGATTGGGAGAACCTTCGGCGACATGTGCAATCCCACAGTGCTGCGGAACTCATTCCGCGTGCGACGCGCGATGCACAGCTACAACAGATAACTTGCACAGCGGTAAAGACCCTCTTGGATATGCAACGCGCAAACTCTGATTACCTCATTGAATCGCTCACACCAGAAGAACTCTGGGGAAGTATCTTCGAGTTGGTAGCACTCCATACAGGCAATCCGAACCCATATCATCACGATAAACTCAAAGCGCGACAGACTGCGCTCGACCTACTGCCGGAGTTTTGGGATAATAATTGGTTGACACGCCTGAAACTGGTTGTCGCTGGAAATATCATCGACTATAGCAGTGAGCGAGTTGTTAAAAAATTAAAAGCGAATCCTGACTACTTTTCTGAAGCACTACGCGCAGCGGTCGAAACCCGTTTCACTATCGACTGTTACGAAGCGTTCCGCGAAAAAGTGCTTGAAGGGGCACCGCAGCACATTCTCTGGCTCGCTGATAATGACGGAGAAGTGATATTTGACATCGCTTTCATTCAGGATCTCGTTGCGTGTGGACACCAGATCTCTGTTGTTGGGAAAGCAGACAACGCCAGTAACGACGCAACACTATCAGACCTACACGCAATTGTCAATTATCCACAATTTCAGGCACTTCAGGCAGCCATTCGCGATGGTACGCTCCACCTGCTGTCGTCAGGCGCGATAACGATCGGGAGCAATCTCTATCAGGCGACCCCAGAATTCATCAATGCGCTGTCGGCGGCAGATCTGGTTATTTCAAAAGGACAGGGGAATTTCTACACTACATCCGGCTGGGGAAAGGATACCTTCTATCTTCTACTTTCCAAGGGCTTAACAGCAGAACGGAGTACCGGTGTCGTGGCGGATCGGAATTTGCCGATTGACGGCATGATCTTGGGTTATCTTCCGGGTGGAACGAGACGCGTCGCACCGCTGAACGAACTCTGCTCTCGTAGTGATCCTTAAATGCACACATCCGCACCGACTTTTGAAATCGTGTATTCCCGCTTCCCTGACGGAGGAACCGGAATATCTTCTACAAATTTCACCGTGACAACGACATCTCCACCGAGTGCCTTCTGGATACACTGAACGAGGTAACGGCGTGTTGACTCTGTCCACTGTCCATTAACAACCACTTTTAAGACACAATGCTTAAGGGTCTCTTGGATGATCTGGAACTGATTCACACCTTTGACCCCGTAGAACTGCCGTGTAAAATAGCCCCCGTGTATCAAGGTCCCAGTTCTCGTACGGAAAGTCGCAGTGGCGCGTCCAAGCAATTCAGCCAAAACAGGTAAGTCATTACCGCAGGGGCACGGCTCGGCTGAAAGCATACCAACATCTCCAATCCGATACCGAATAAACGGCATAGCATAATTATTCAGCTGCGTGACGAGAATCTCTCCGGGTTCAGTGTATGGGTCAGGACTGTCTATTTCAAGGTAAATATCGCGACAGTTGATATGCAGACTGCCTTCCGCGCATTCCATTCCGATTAACCCGACTTCCCGTCCACCATAGCGGTTATAGACTTTCGCTTTGAAAACAATCTCGGCTAAGGCGCGGTAATGTGGATGTAACATCTCAGCGGAAGATATAATGCCCTTCAAATTCCATCGCGGGATCAAGCCGTTATCTGAAAGGAACGCAGCAAATTGGTAAAGGGATGAAGAATAAGCGAGGATAGTCTGTGGTGAGTATTGATTCATCTGTTCAAACATCGCCAACATCGCTTTGTCTGTAAGGTGAAACCCGTTGAGCCAATACTGATTCCGCCAGAAGTTGCTGACCCAATGCTTCCAGTGGCCATCGTCTTCCAAATCTACCGGAGCACCCCAGATAATCAATTGCGGTTGCCCGAAATTCCATCCCGCCCATCGATCGAAATAGTAGACACTCAAGTTTCGTTGATTCCAATAGTTCCTATCCTGATAAAACTTAAGTGGTGTCCCTGTTGAACCACCCGTAGCGTTCTCAATCCTTTGCTCCGCTGTGAAGGCTGTAGAACAGAGTCTCTCGAATTGTTCCCGAATATCCTGCTTCTCAAGTGGTGGAATTTGCAATATATCAGGCGTTTCCGTCTTGAGCAATTCACGGTAATAAGGTGTTGTCTGGTAGGCGTGTTGGAGGAGTCTTTTCAAACGCTCTGCCTGAAATGTTTCAATAGTTTCGAGCGGCGCATCTAATAACGCAGCGGTTTGCGACAGTTGTGAATGGTAGTGCACACCTTTACGATAAATGTTATAGGCGTACCATCCTGCCTTCGAAATTAACGTTTTAATAGCGCGATGAATAGGCATAATTCAAGATTGTATATAGGTA
>VXXH01000232.1 GCA_009835515.1 Candidatus Poribacteria bacterium | reverse complement strand
ACCAGACTATGACAGCACTGGTTTCTATCATAATATATAACAGGCATTGTGTGCCATATTACCATAGAGACCAGCACCCGCTTGGGACGGATTGCCTGAACTCTTCTTTTCTTTCTTTGTTGCGTTTCGGCAAAACTCCCATCAGTTGAATTCAACACCAAAGGGTTTGAACACCCTAAAGGAGCATTTACAATGCTACGGAAAAAGATTTACCTTCCAATCGGGCTATGTCTGGTCTTGCTGCTGGCGATAGGTTTCTTGTCGCTGCGCTCGGATGTGCCAGATGAACCGATCAAGGTCTACAAATCCGTAGAACCCCTGCCGAAATCGACAGCGCAATTGCCTGTTGGTGATACCTCGCAGGGTGGACACTTCCACGAGGACGGTACATGGCATGCAACACCGCACCCAGTGCTTTCAGATGAGACAGCGATAAATGAACCAGAGACGCTCGTTCCCGAGGCGAGTAGTGTTGCGGCGTTTGCGGAAACCGAAAGTGAGACACTTGTAGATTGGGAACATTCCCAAGAAGCCCGTGAACTCGCTGAAAACTTCACACGCGATTGGAACGACTTTCAACAGTATTTACTATCAAAGTACCACGTGTTATTCAACCCAGACGAACTGACGAGAATCGCTGAGACAAAACAGGGACGCAGAAAACTGAAATCCCAAGCCTCAGCGATGGTCGAAGAAACCTTGGACAAACTTGAGGAACTCCTTACGCAACTCCCACCAGAAATGAGCCATAAACTCCTAAATCTGGTCGAAGCAGGGTTCCAACAGAACAATCCAGGAATACCCCCGAAATATCTCAAGGAATCCATTGAGATGATACGGGCAAGACTCAATTAACGGAGGTTATAGATGCAAAACATTTTGAGCAAGTCATTCTGGAACAGACAGGTCCCGTGGAGTAAAAAGCTATCACTTCTCCACTTCCTCGCAACGATAACGTTATTTTCATTCACCATGATGCTTGTCACGCCTTCGATATTCAGCGATCACCATGGCGACGATGGGGATACTCGAGAAGAAATCGCAGGGGCTGCCGCACTCTTAGCGGCTGTGGCCGGTGGTGTCGCCTGGGCCGGTGCTGCCGCCGCAGGTGCCGCCACAGCACCTGTGTGGGTACCTGTCGCCGCTGGCATTGGCGTGGGCGCGGGTATCGTCGCGGCAGGTGTCGGTCTGTGGGATCTGTTGGATGGTCCAGAGGACGACTGCAATGACTGTGACGGTGAGGGCTATTACATGGACGGCACTCACCCCTGCCCCACATGTAACCCACCTGATGATGATAGCTGTCCGAATTGTCCGGGACCTGAAAACGGCGGCGGATGCAGTACATGTCAACCCCCCGCCGACAATACACCGACTTGTTATTACTGTACCGATGGGTGTTCAATGTGCAATACCGGATCCAGTGGTGATTACTGGAACAGCTACCAATAACCCGATTATGAACCCAAGTTGCTACTTGGAAGTCCATGGAATACCCTTTATAGTATTTTTAGGACAAAAAACCAAAGGGGTATCCCATGGACTTAACTCTCGTAGCACTTTATACGATTTGTGAAGACCTTTCGGGCGATGTGTTAGGCGTGCTCGTGAACCAACCCGATTTCTATCTGTGTGTTCTGAACACCGGGCGGAAACCCTTTTAACAGGAATGCCCGTGTCCCGAAAAAACCTCATACACCTCGTCCTCGTCGCGGTTGTCGCCCTCGCCAGCGGTATAGCGTTCGCGAGGGTGTTGTCGCGTTTCAACCCGCCAGAGACACCCCTGCTCGCACAGGAGACCCAACCCCCACAATACAGGCGCGTTCGTCAGACCACGCCCACAGTCTTTGATTCCGATGCGTTCTACCAGACCATCATCGACAATTAGTTTTTGCTTGCCTTCACCGCGCCTCTATGCTAAACTGACAGCATGAAAGGCTTTATCCAAATCGGACATGGCATCGTCGGTGCCGCTGTTATTTCACGGAAAACTGAAATCCCAAGCCACAGCGATGGTCACAAACACCCTGGATAAACTTGAGGAACTCCTGCGGCCACTTCCTGTAGAAATGAGCCAGAAAATTCTCACGGTGGTAGAAGCACAGCTGCAACAGTTCAATCCAGGGATAGATTCAAAGTATATGAAGGAAGCACTTGAGCGGCTAAAAGCCAGGCTCAATTAACGGAGGTTATAGATGCAAAACATTTTTAGCAAGTCATACTGGAACAGACAGGCCCCATGGAATAAAAAGCAATCATGGCTCTGTTTCCTGTCGACACTCACCTTATTTTCATTCACCATGATGCTTGTCACGCCCTCAATCTTCAGCGATCACCATGGCGACGATGGGGATACTCGAGAAGAAATCGCAGGGGCTGCCGCACTCTTAGCGGCTGTGGCCGGTGGTGTCGCCTGGGCCGGTGCTGCCGCCGCAGGTGCCGCCACAGCACCTGTGTGGGTACCTGTCGTCACAGGGGTTGGAATCGGCCTCGGCGCCGTTGGAGCGGGTATCGCCCTCTGGGATTTACTTGATGGAGCAGAGGATGACTGTAATGACTGTGACGGTAAAGGGTATTATATGAACGGCACTCACCGCTGCCCCACTTGTAACCCAGGAGCGGTATAGCGTTCGCGAGGGTGTTGTCGCGTTTCAACCCGCCAGAGACACCCCTGCTCGCACAGGAGACCCAACCCCCACAATACAGGCGCGTTCGTCAGACCACGCCCACAGTCTTTGATTCCGATGCGTTCTACCAGACCATCATCGACAATTAGTTTTTACTTGCCTTCACCGCGCCCCTGTGCTAAACTGACAGCATGAAAGTCTTTATCCAAATCGGGCATGGCATCGTTGGTGCCGCTGTTATCTCAGGTCTATGCATCTATCAGGCAGGCAGCTTCGGTGAGGCGAGACACACCATTAGCATCATCGGTGCTATCGCCATCGTCATCGCCAGCCTTTATCTTCTGCGAAGTCGCTGGATCCGATGGGGCAATCGCCAAACATGGTTGAAATACCACCAACGCCTCGCGTCCATGGGGTTATGCTTGGTGCTATATCACTCAGCGTTCCAACCGCTCGTGTGGCATTCATGGCTTACGTTACTGCTCGCTTTGTCGAATTTAGGGACGGGTATCGCAGTGAGTCTAACCGCTCGTAAGACGAGACAGATTCTGCTCCGATGCCACCTCATCCTCGCACCAATCCTACTTGTCAGCATCGTCCTTCACGGACAACAAAAACTGGAGCACGACGAATTCTTCCCGCTTACGGATGTCCACGACGTGCCTTGCGCAAGATGCCATACACCTGAACGCTTACTGTTCCATGTTAGCACAACCCTTCCTGAAGATTTGGACACCTCAGACACTATTCCTGAAGACTTGCACTGGTGGTTCTTACAAAATGAACGCAGAGTACCCACAACAGCACCTATCGCAATCAAGGAAAAAGGAAACGCTTGGACAGTCACCGATACTGAAGACAGACACACCTATCACGTCCGGAAGGTCGCAGACCAAATCGCCATCTACGCCGATAATGATTACCGGAGTTATACCTGTCTCAAATGCCACGTGCATAATACAGAAGAGATTCAGTTAGTGCATGAACTGCACGGTGTTACCGAAGCACATAGATGCCTCATCTGCCACCAGACCAAAATTGATGGCGTAACTTACGGACGACAGCGTTTCGATTGGGAATATGCACCTCACCGGTAAATTGACACAAAAAAACGGCTCGAACACAGGATCCCTGTGCACAAGCCGTCCAGTTGTATTTATAGTAAAACTTAGAATTATGTAGACACCTATCCCTTAAC
>VXXH01000015.1:241-3834 GCA_009835515.1 Candidatus Poribacteria bacterium | reverse complement strand
GCGCGCCATCTCTGGTGCCGATTGCGTCTTGTATTAGTTTTCAGCGTTTTGGTGGTATCCGTTCAACCTAAGGGAAACACCCCAGCAAAAACACCTACGGGACTTATCAATGAGGCGGTTTTGCTTTGCGCTTAGTGACACCCATTGTGAATGCTGGCAACACAGCCTCAGAAATATCAAGGGAATAGTCAAAAATTGTCCATCCCGACGCGCCTAAGTCGCGTGAAAGGTAGATCTGTTCAACGACCGCATCTGGTGTCAGTAGTGAATTAGAAGCAGTCGCCCCGATACCCGGGTAGATGGCAACATCTTTAGGCATAAGAGCGAGTTGATTGGTTAACAACTCCGTGAAATAGCCTGTGTCTTCTGTATAGTTCATCGGACACACAAAATCAACATAACCAGATTTCGCCCATGCGATCCAATCCTGTCCGATAGAAGTGACACATCCGGGATACCAGCCAAAGACAGCAGCAGAAAGTTTGATGTCAGGGTCAGCCTCGCGCAGCCGTTTGTGGAGCAAGCGCACCAGACGCGTAATCTGTTGTACACGCCACTCGGTATACTTTTCGCTATGCGGACCCGTTTTTGGCAAGACTGCGGCGGGCCATTCATCAATTTTCAGTCGCGTTGCAAGCACGAATCTCTCACGGCAGCCCTGACAGTAGCAGGCATGGCTTCCCGGATAACGGATGTAATCAAGATGGATACCGTCTACATCGTAATTTGTCACGATTTCAAGGATGCTATCCAACTCCAATAGCACATTTTTCGGATGTGACGGGCAGAGCCAATTGAGGGGTTGCCCCGTTGCGGAGACTTGGGTACGTCCTGCTTCCCGTATTTTTTCGACGAATTCTTTCGGCGCGCCTTCCAAATTCCACGTGATTTTCCACACATGAACTTCTAAGCCGTGCTTGTGTGCGGCTTCAACGCATTGTGCAATCTGATCGCCGTATTGCGTATAAGTTCTGCTCTGTGGCAAGATTTTACTCGGATAATGTGCGACCCCTGCCCACGCCATGTTTGGCAGAATTATGTTAACCCCTGCAGACGCTAATTCCTTGGCAGACCGTTCCCAATCTCCGGGATAGGCACCAAGTCCAGAGTGATTCCATACGGCGCGCCCTTCGGTTTCGACGCTTACGTGCGATAGGAAATAGGCTTTTGAGAATTCTGCGCGACTCGCGCGAGCGATCGTTATTGCTGTATTGTAAATCCCGGTATCATACGCAGTGCGCGCCCGATTCATCAAATCTGTTCCAGCTTTCAATGCTTGATTCGCTTCGGGGATATTGCTGTGTTGAACAAATTGCTTTAGTGCCGCGAAATCTTTGGTGTGTCCAATAGTCGTCATCGCCGCTATCACTTGTTCAGCAATCGTACGCCGAAATTCTGGAACGAGATGTCCTAAGAGCGCAGCGAGCATCTGCATCTTGCGCGGGATATCGTCTGGCAGGAAAATATGACTGAAGAAGACCCCCGCCTTCCCTACAGACAGCGCCGGTAAATCAGTAGATTCACCTTTGGCATTGTGCCAGTACCCGATAATTTTCGTATCGGGTGTTGTCGGTTCTGCCACTGTAATGTTCCAAGATGCTTGCCTGATAGATGCTGGCATATCAGGTATATCGGGAGCGTTCAGCTGAATTGAGGCAAAATGCCCAGGTGCCTCTTGCCGTAGCCAATTTGTTTGACGCAAACCGAGGAGCGGTGCCACTGCATCGGGTAAAGTATAGGTTACAAACAGTTTACCACCACTTGCTACGAAACCTTTTAATAAGTTCGCAGTTTGCGCTGTGATCACAGGGTTCAGTGGAAGAACAATCAATCGCCGGGATTTGAGTTGTGCTTCAGAGAGCGATGCCTCTTCAAGCGTGGCAGCGGTTAATCCGATGCCGTTGAGCAGCCGGTTGAATCTTTTAGCGACAGAACGAGCATATTGAACATCACCTTCTGATACCTGCGGCGTGGCTTTCGGCAAGACAATTGCAATCTCTGTCCCTTGTGCTGCAGCGAGGTTGACCTCACCGACACACCAGAGTAGCAGGCACCCCAGAATAACTATTGGAGTTGCGTAGGATAGACGCTGATTTGCAAGTCGAAGAAAAAACATCATCTATTTCCTTACAATACTTTTAGCGGAAAATTTTGGGACTCGAGTTTTAACAAAAGGCGTTTTGCCGGTTTTCCCCAAAAACTTATCAACACCTTGTGCAATAGCGGTAGCGATTTTATGTTGATACGCCGACGTTGTGAGTTTCTGTCCTTCCACTGGATTCGACACAAATCCGGTCTCAATGAGAATAGCAGGCACCTTTGTTCCTATTAAGACGACAAAGCGAGCATGTTTGACCCCACGGTCAGCCGCGCCTGTGTTCTGGACCAATGCATCCTGTACATGCCCTGCCAAGCGTTTGCTATCCTCACTTTTGCTTTCCCGTATCAATCCGGCCAACAATGTTTCCAATTCTTGGATACTGTAGCCGGAGTTTATATTTTCTCGTGCTGCGATTTTTTCTGAGGCTTTGTCGGTACTGTTGACATCCAGATAGTAGGTTTCGATTCCGTTGGCTCTCGAGCTTTCAGCTGCATTGGCATGGATACTGAGAAAAAGATCTGCTTTATGTTGCGTCGCGAATTCAGTACGTTTTTTGAGTGGAATAAGATGATCGGTCTCGCGTGTCATTAGCACGGTGTAGCCTTTTGCTGTTAAAACCTCGCGGAGTTTTCGCGAGATACTGAGAACAATACCTTTCTCTTGAAGATTGTCACTTCCGAGTCCGCCTGGGTCTTTTCCGCCGTGTCCGGGGTCAATAACAATCGTTTTCGCGGTCAATCCAAATTCACGCGTTAATGATTTTGGGACTAAAGGTTCAGGATCCGTAACGGGCACTGCGGATTTTGGCTGCTTTGCTTGCTGTGGTTCAGTCCGCGGTTGTGGTTGTATTTGAATATTTTCTTTAGCGGGTGGGCGAACCGGTTTTGGTTGTGTCTTGAGTACTTGTAGTTCTTTAGCGGCAACATCACCAATTTCCTGGTTTGTTGAAGAATTAACAAGACCTTTATAAAAGGTTTTAGCACGTTTGCCGTAACCTTGCCTTGCATACGCACGTGCCAATTCCAACTTGGCAGGTTCCGATACTTGGGAATCGGCATAACGGTTCTCCACGAGTTGGTATTGCATGATAGCCTGAGAATCGTCGTTTATATAATCGTAGCAACGTCCTAACCAATAGTGAGCCAGTGGTCTGTATTCCGAGTTAGGATAGGTGTGAATCAGTTTTCGGAGTGCTTTAATCGCCTGCTGCGGTGCTTCGGTGTCCCCAACCTTGATGCTCCACATCCAACTTGAGGCGATTGCGTATTGTGCATCATCTGCTGACGGTCCCTGGACATCGGCATCAATAACCTTTTGAAACTCTGAAACAAGGGTACGCCACTCCACAGGGGTGGCAGGCGTTGTACCGGTTGCATAGGCATGATGGCGCCGTGAAGCCTCCTCATATAACGAAGCCTGTTTATAACCTGACATGCTCATACATCCAGACAATATTGTCAGAAAGAGTCCCAGCAGACAGAAACAACACATT
>VXXH01000015.1:0-231 GCA_009835515.1 Candidatus Poribacteria bacterium | reverse complement strand
ATTTTATATCCCAGAAAATAAAACGAAATATCTCCTTCTTTCGTTACTAAATTGTGCTATTACGATAGCGATCAGCTATCAGAAGTCAGTGAGGATCGCGAGCGTGAAGAAACCCCCAAGCAAAAACACTCGCGCCTACAGTGAAAACAATCGCACGGGAGCGCGAGCACAGCTCACTCCTACAGTGAAGACAATCGCACGGGAGCGCGAGCACAGCTCGCTCCTACAGTG
>VXXH01000806.1 GCA_009835515.1 Candidatus Poribacteria bacterium | reverse complement strand
GTTTTATAGAGGTTGGCTGTTTCAATTCCGGCGATGGCGGCTTCAGAACCCTTGTTGCCCTCCTTGATACCGGCGCGTTCAAGTGCCTGCTCTATTGTATCTGTCGTGATGACACCGTAGATCACTGGAACACCTGTACTGGCGGATAACTGCGCAATGCCCTTCGCACTTTCGGCGGCGACGTAATCGAAGTGAGGTGTCGCACCGCGGATGACTGCGCCGAGACAGAGGACAGCGTCATACTTTTCACTCTCCGCGAGGCGTTTGGCGATTCCGGGAATCTCAAAGGCACCCGGTGTCCAAAAAACATCGACCTGATCCAAATCGACCCCGTGCCGTTTTAAAGCATCTAACGCGCCAGCGAGGAGTTTTTCAGTAACAAAACTATTGAATCGGCTGACAACAATGCCGAATGTGAGTCCTTCACCGAGAAGGTATCCTTCGTAGACGTTTGACATTTTTTTTGGGTCTTCAGTTGTCAGTTTTCAGTTGTCGGTTAGAGAGGCAGCTTGGGCAATCAAATGTCTCTTGTAACTGAAAACTGTTAACTGATAACTCTCCTATTCTTTATTCCTCGTGTAGGAGGAGATGACCGAGTTTAGAACGTTTGGTTTCTAAATATCGGCGGTTAAAGGCGTTCGGTTTCGTTTGCAAAGGGACCCGCTCCACGATTTCAAGTCCATGTCCGGACAGGCCTGTGACCTTTTGCGGGTTGTTCGTCATCAATCGCATTTTTCGGACACCTAAGTCGGCTAATATCTGTGCACCGATGCCGTAATCTCGCAAATCCGCGGGATATCCGAGATGTTCGTTTGCTTCGACGGTATCTAATCCGTCATTGTCTTGTAACTGATAGGCACGGAGTTTCCCCTTGAGTCCCATCCCTCTGCCTTCTTGCCGCATATAGAGGAGCACGCCTCTGCCTTCCTTTTCAATGGTTTGGAGTGCGATTTCGAGTTGTTCACCACAATCGCATCTGAGTGAACCGAAGACATCGCCGGTCAGACATTGCGAATGCACGCGGACCAAAAGCGGGGTTGCATCGGCAATATCGCCTTTTGTGAGGGCGATGTGCGTTTTATCAGTTTCGACACTTTCGCCGGATGTATCTGTGCTTTCGTAGGCGTGGAGTTTGAACTCACCGTGTGCGGTAGGTATATCAGCGGTTGCGACGCGTCTAATGAGCGTTTCTGTCTGACGGCGGTATGCAATGAGATCGGAGATCGTGATAATTTTGAGTTGGTGGTGTGCAGCAAACTTCATCAATTCCGGGACGCGTGCCATAGTACCGTCCTCGTTGAGTATCTCACAGAGGACCCCCGCAGGATATAGCCCCGCCATTTGTGCTAAATCAACAGTGGCTTCGGTATGTCCAGCACGCCGTAAGACGCCGCCCGGTTTTGCCTCTAACGGGAAGATGTGCCCGGGTCGAACGAAATCTGAAGGCACAGCATCGGCATCAACGAATTTCAGGATCGTGTATGCGCGTTCTTGCGCGGAGATACCGGTGGTCACCTCTTTCGCGTCAATAGTAACTGTAAATGCCGTCTGCATCTGTGCCGTGTTCGCAGCGACCATCGGTTGGAGTTCGAGTTCGGCGAGACGTTCTGAACAGGTAGGTAGACATATCAACCCCCTGCCGTATTTCGCCATGAAATTGATAGTCTCTGCTGTCACCTTTTCAGCCGCCATGATGAGATCGCCTTCGTTCTCGCGGTCGGGTTCATCAACGACGATAATCATTTCCCCATTTTCGATTGCAGAAAGTGCTTCAGGAATAGTATTAAAATTGTCTGGCATTCTTGCCTACCATTTTATGGTTGTCAGTTATCGGAGGAATGGTTGTCAGTTTTCAGTTGTCAGTGGGCGGTAAATGCTTGTGGTGGTTACACAATATGTTATTGCCACAAGAACCCTCTTAACCGAAAACTGATAACTGATAACTGTTAACTAATATATCCATGTTTTGCTAAAAAACTCAAATTGAGCGTCTCGGAGGCGGGTTGTTCGGTCCACCCCTTCTCCGTTTCGGTATTTTTCAGCAGCGTTTCAATATAACGTGCAACGATGTCAACTTCAAGATTGACCCTTGCGCCGTTCTGTTTCGTTCCGAGAGTTGTGACCTGCTTTGTATGCGGGATCAAGGCGACTTCAAAGGTGTCTGCGTAGATGCCTGAAACAGTTAAGCTAATACCATCAACGGTGATAGAACCTTTGTATGCAATATAGCGTCTGATGTTGCTGCTCATCGTTACTTGCATCAGCGAGGCATCGCCTTCGTCCTTCCATGCACAGATCGTCGCAACTTCATCTACGTGTCCGAGTACGAGATGTCCACCCAATCTGTCGCTTAACCGAAGTGAGCGTTCAAGGTTAACTTCTTCACCGGTTATCCGTTCGCCTAATGTCGTGCGGCGTAAGGTTTCAGCAGATATATCCGCGGTAAATGCCTCCGGTACAAGCGAACGGATTGTGAGACAAGCACCGTCAACGGCGATGCTATCGCCGATTTCCGCATCGGTGAGAACGTTACGCGCCTGAATTTCAAGGGTGGCACCTTCGGATTTGCGCTGGATATTTCTGATTGTTCCGAGCTCTTCAACAATCCCGGTAAACATGCTATAGATACCCCTCGATGAGAAAGTCGGAATCAGGAATCTGCGTGATATGGATGCCCCGGAAGTGAGGGACATCCGTCAAATTGGGAAACCCTTCGCCACCGACAGGTCCAGGCGCATTCCGTCCACCAATGATGATAGGTGCAACGAAACACATAACCTTATCAACGATTCCGGCTGCAATAGCGGACGCATTGATTTCGCCGCCACCTTCTATCAATACGCTTGTTATCTCACGTTTGCCCAATATCTCCATCAGCCCCTTAAAACAGACTTGGTTTCCGTGTGCTTCCGGCACAGTTATCACTTCCGCGCCTGACTTTTCGAGTGCTTCAACGTTTTCAGACGCTGCTTCTGGTGTTACAGCAACAATCACACCGGCACTGCTTTTGACGTTGAAAATACGTGCGTCCGTGGGTGTCCTCGCGTGTGAATCCATCACAATACGGATCGCATCCTGTCCATGTCTTCCCTGTAGACGCGTCGTGAGTGCGGGGTTATCGCGCTCGACTGTGCCTCTACCGACGAGGATCGCGTCTACCTCGTCCCGAATCTCATGCCCTCGTTGGCGCGATGCCTCAGATGTAATCCATCGCGATTCACCAGTAGCGGTCGCTATCTTTCCATCGAGGCTCATAGCGAATTTGAGGATAACGAAAGGCAGACCGGTCTGAATGTATTTCGTGTGAACTTCATTTAATTTTTCTGCTTCATGTTTACATACGTCTACATAGACATCGATGCCTGCCCGCTTAAGTTGACGAATGCCTTTGCCAGCGACACTCGGATTCGGATCAACGCCTGCGATATAAACCTGAGCGATGCCAGCACGAATCAGTGCCTCTGTGCAAGGTGGGGTGCGTCCCCAATGGCAACACGGCTCAAGCGTCGTGTAAAGCGTCGCACCTTTGGCGTTCTCGCCTGCGGCGTTGAGTGCGTGGACTTCGGCGTGTGGCGTTCCTGCTTTTTGATGATACCCTTCACCGATAACTTTACCGTCTTTTACGATGACCGCACCGACGAGCGGATTCGGACTGGTGCGTCCCTTTGCTTGCGTTGCCAACTTCAGTGCGCGTTGCATGAAGGCTATGTGTGCTGCGTCCATGGCGATATGTGATCTACACTTTTAGAGTTTTCAGTTATCAGTTTTCAGTTATCAGTTACAAGAGGTTTTTGATGATCCTAAAGTCTCTTTTTCTCACTGCGAAGCAAACTGAAA
>VXXH01000557.1:1288-3844 GCA_009835515.1 Candidatus Poribacteria bacterium | reverse complement strand
ATAAATCAACTGCACAGGAAAATCAAGTATTTTAACAACATCTTCAGAACCGTTCGCTTTCCTATGGTGTTTTGCCTTATCGCGAGGTTTCAAACCTCGCCAGCGATGCGGATGGAATACACAGGTTCGACGGGGGTGGCCGAGGCTAACAACCAATTCGACAACTGAAAACTGAAAACTATTCATCAAAAAATCTTGACAACTGCTCATAAATTCTGTAAACTTATTTTAATGGCTTCCGTTTAAGAGAGTGTTAGCATGCAATTGTCCACCTTAACCTTAGGTGAGACAAAACTTCAACCGATACTCAAGAAGTCGGGACTCATGGATAAATTGATTGATGATGAATTGTTAGTCGCTCAGTTTCAAGCCGGTCGCCAAAACGCCTTCGATGAGTTGATGAAACGTTACAAATCGAAGATTTTCTCGTACCTCCTACGTTCAGTCAGAAATTACGAGGATGCCGAGGACATCACCATCGAAGTCTTTTTCAAAGCGTACCGTGCCCTGGAAGGTTGGCAACCGAAAGCCAAATTTTCGACATGGCTTTACAAGATTGCGTCCAATCTTGCTATCGATTACCACCGTGCGAAAGCGCGTCGCCCTGTCTATGCGTTGGACGATACAGAAATTCCCGAAACGCATCTCGTCGCCACCGATCTCCACAGCGATCCGGAGAAACAACTCGAAGAAAAAGAGCGGGGCATCCTTATCCGTGAGGCTGTTGATCAACTCTCCCCGAAACAGAAAGCAGTGTTTATGCTAAGCCGGTATGAAGGTTTGCAACTTAAAGAGGTGGCCGAAACGCTCGATATGGCGGAGGGCACCGTGAAAATTCACCTCCACCGTGCAGTAAAACGATTGCAAACGCTCCTACGTCCCTTGTGGGAAAACAATGAAATTTGATGGGTGACCACGCGATCACCATCATCGTGAGCGCCTGCCACCGCAGAAAGGAGAAGGGATTATGCCTAAATGTAAAAAATCCGAAGGGAAAGCTATCGATTATGCTTCCAAACTTCTGCCACCAGCAGAAGAAGAACCCTTTGAAGAACATCTTAAGAATTGCGAGGAATGTACTGAGGCGGTTGAATCCTATACAGCGGTCCTTGAATTAACAGACAAGGCACAAGAAGACCTTATTGTCCCTGAACTCGCGCTTCAGAACATCGAGATGAACGTCTACAAACGGCTCGCTGCCACACAAGAACAGACGCTGTTCTCACGTATTCGCGCCTATTTTGCGAACGTCGGATCCCCCTTTGGTTGGTACAAAACCGCTGCGGTCAGCTGTATTGCTATCGCTTTGATTGCCACTGTGCTCTTCATCGGAAAACCGTTCCAACCCGAAGGACCTTGGCAGTTATCCGAAGCACAGTCCGCTGATGCACGCATCGAACAGTATCGCCAGCAAGGCATCCAACGGAATTTAGAGGAGGCACTGATTACACATCATCTGCGAAATGATGCCTGGGAGACAGAAAGTCAGCTCCACCGAATGAAAGAGCAGGCACAAGGCACCAATTGGACAAAAGTTGCAGACAAACATCTTCAGAACCTTCAATCTGAGAATTCAACTTTACAATAGCACAACTCAGGGATATTAGCCATGGAAATGTCAAGCAGGCTTACATTTCTCTTACACGCACTGCTGATTATTCTTCTCAGCCCGCTTGCATACGCGCAATCTGATGAAGTGAACGCCTTAATTCAGGCAGGACGCTACACTGAAGCCAGTAACAAACTTGAGGCACTCGCCGAGTCCACTAAAGACATTACCATGAAAAGCTGGTGCTACTATCAGATCGGCGAAATTCATTATAACTATACCCATCAGTACACCCGAGCGGCCGCGGCTTACGATAAAATCCTGAAACTGGAAAAAAAGGGACTTGCCCCCGTGGACCTCTACCTCGCAATCATCAAAAAAGGTGATGTCTACAGCCGCATGGGCAATTACCAAGATGCTATCCAAACCTACGATAGACTCATTAAACTTGCGCCTGCCTCCCACTTCGTACACAAAACCGGATTACAAAAGATTCGGGACATTAATACCGGACTCGCTGATCTCAGAGAACAGCAACGCATCGCGATTCACTATAAAGGCACGCCCCTTGCCGCCATTGCCCAATTCCAGATCGCCGAACTCTATAGGAATCCGTCGCAACTTAACCAACCTGAAAAGGCAATCTCGAAGTATGAAGCACTTTTAGACGCACACCCAGAGGCGATGGTTGCACCGGAAGCCAGATGGCGCATCGCAAATTTAAGGCATACCATCCTTAACCAATCCGCCTTAGCGATGGCAACATATAGAAAAGTCATTGACGACTACCCGACGAGCAACTTCGCTGCCGAAGCACTTTTCCAAATGGCAAACATTCATCGCACCGCTGGAAAATACTCCTTAGCGATCCCTGTGTTCGAGCGACTGAAACAGAAATATCCTAACTTCTGGAACATGCACGCCGTTCTCTATTGGACAGGGGTCTGTCACGAGAAAAACTTGAACTACCCGAAAGCGATCGCGGCTTTTGAAACGTTCCATCATGC
>VXXH01000557.1:0-1278 GCA_009835515.1 Candidatus Poribacteria bacterium | reverse complement strand
CTTGACCCCGCTTACTTAGGGCAGATCTAGATGCACGATAAGAGTATACCTGAAGTGAAAGCGGAAATTGGGAAGAAAATTGGACAACTCACCAAGCAGATGGCGGAAATGGAATTAGAACGATTGAACGCAGCGCGCGCAAATAGAGACTTCTCTGAGGCATTAAATATTGCTCAAAACCTCATTGCCACATCACCGCATACACCTCAGGCAGAACAGGCAGCGGAACAACTTTCTACACTTCAACACCTCACAGCAATTGAAAACCTGCGTGAACAACTTCAAAACAACACCTTAGCACCCACAGACGCAGCACGCGCACGGTTGCAAATTGGCACTATCTATGAACGGAAACCCTTGCAGGACTATCTAAAAGCGATTGAAGTATATCAAGAGATATCCGAACACCATCCTGATTCAATCTATTCTGCTGAAGCACTCTATCGCAGTGGTATCGTCTACGCTGAGCATCTCTCTGCACCCAACGAAGCCATCGAAACTTATAACAGAGTCATCGCATCGCATCCGAACACCCTACAAGCAATGATGGCAAATTTTCAGTTGGGTGAGATCTACAGAAAGCTACACCGTTACAACGAAGCACTGCAAGCCTACGAGGCAACCATTCGGTATCCAGAACGCGACCGATACCTCGCCGGTGGATACAGGGATAGTTTCGCCGATAGGGCACAATTCCGCATCGGCCGTGTCTACTACGACGACAACCGTTACGACGAAGCGCGCTTCGTTTTTGAGGAACTCATCCAGAACCGCACGCAGTCCCCACGCCTCGCTGCCGCTTACATCTACCTCGCCGCTATCAGTGAAGAACTTGCCGAAAATAGGCAAGCCGTCAAATTCTACAAAAAAACAGAGACCTTAATCACGGATAATCCTGTCCAAATGATGATGCTCATCGAAGAGGCGAATGCACTCGGCACCCTCCAATCCACCGACCCAGGCGCAGTTATGCGCTACCTCGCAGAAAAGCAAAAACGCCTTTCAACACAAACAACAAAATCCGACTGATTGTTTGCTTTTACAATAGAACTAAACAGTAACCACCCGTTGTTGTCCTTTTCTATCTTCTGAAGGAATAATCCGAATCTCAATATCGCAATTCAACCGATTAAGAAGCCTCATCAATCGCCCAAGGCTATAGTCAGAAAGTTTGGCGGCCTTAAGGCAAGAAATGTCAGCCTGTTTAACGCCAAGTAACTTTGCCGCCTCTACTTGAGTTAACTTGCGTTCCTTGAGAATGCGGAAAATCTCGGTTCC
>VXXH01000116.1 GCA_009835515.1 Candidatus Poribacteria bacterium | reverse complement strand
ATCAAGCATCTGTTTGAGGGTTCCCTCAATAAGAAAACTTTCCTCACCACAGAGCAGATACACGGGTGAAACTTTATTCGCTTGGATTTCTCGGAGGATATTTGTCGGTGGATTTGCGGGTTTTTGCTTCATCAAAATTTCCTTTAGGTATAATTTAGGAGGGATTAGGTGTATATGCCAGTATGTTAGGTTTGATGTATTTTCGGATACCGACCTTTGATTTTCAATACCGTTCAACCCAACCTACGGCATCCCTAACAGGTATGGTTTAATAAACAACCCTACAGCACACAAGCAGAGGTTTGTTGCGGTTACTTCTCTACAGGTCAAATGGTTTAGGATAGGATTAGGGCAAACTGCCGCCAGATGGGATCGCTCAGGTAGCGTTATCGCTAGCAGACTCTTTTTGAGTCCGAGCGGTAGCAAACGCGGAGAAGCGTTTTTTGGTGTCCTGCACACCACAACTGGGGCATTTTGGAAGTTTCTCGGCATTACCTATGCGCGCAAGCACTTCAAACTCAGTCTTGCAATCGTTGCAATGGTATTCAAAAATTGGCATCGTTTTCCTCTAAGCCGCCGCGGGCTTAATGATTATCTTTACCTTTGTTCCTTTAGGTGGAATTACATCGGTATTAACACGATACGTCCGGTCATCGGTACCGGTAGGCAAGGGATGATTGAAAAGAGAATCTGGGTCGCGGTAGACGGCAATAATATTATGGAAAAGTTGGGATGTCAGCTGATTATTTTTTATCCGTCCACCTGTAAAGACCCATGGTGTTTTTTGCATCGGTTGATCTGTGAAAGCGTTCCATACCAATTCGCGCGCGCGTCGTGAAATTACTTCATCGCCTTGGTCCCATTGTACCCAGATTTCAACGGGTGCCCCTACTGGAATGCGTGGATCACCTTCAACCTCGAGATTCCTGCCGGGTTCTAATTCCAAAGCAGCAAGTACTGTAAGTATATGGACAGGTTCTGCATCAATAATCAAGATGCTCTCATGCGTTTTTCCGAGCTTACCGCAGGCAAAAAATTCAATATTGGCATCCCCACCGACGATGTTAATTTCACCGGGCAGTGTTACCTCACGTTTACTGATGTCCAAAACAACATTGCCGAGTCGATGAACGTTTTCACCAATTTTCTCAGGTTTCATCGACAGAACATCCGTCGCTGCGGTAGATTGTGGATAGACAGTGAGTTTTTCCGAAGCGGTATTGTCAGTTTCATCTATATCTGTGAGGTCGATGCGTGCGACAAGTTCTATCTCACCTTCAGTTTCAGGTGCCCAGTCCGCCGAAACGACAGTCTCCCCTAATTTAGGTGTCCAAAGCACCTCAGCTGTGGTAACCTTTTCGTCATTTACATAAAAATCTACGTTAAGAATCCGATCAAGAGGTGCTCCTGTATTACGGAGGGTGGTGCTGAGTCGAACGGCTTCGCCGACGCGCGGAGAAGGTGGTGAAAACCGAAGGCTTCGCGGGACTATTCCGATATTCGGTTCCGTTGGACCCGCGAGTGCATGACTCAAGGACATCACGGCAAAACAGGTCGATAGAAAATCGCTCTCAGATCCGCGCCATCTCCCGTCAGGCTCTTGTTGTGTCACCAGCATCTGTGAAATCTCAGCGTACCAATCGTATCCAGCAAATGCGTCTACGGTAGGTGGGATGTCACAGAACCGTTGCAACGAGAGTAGATAATAGTAGAGCCATGAGTTGGAGCCTGGGTTCCGAGTCAAAGTCCAATGCTTTTTCACCCATGCCATGCCTTTTTGGACCTGTGGATCCTCAACAGGTACACCACACGCCCGAAGTGCCCACAGTCCGGTTGCGGTCATACTGCCATAGACCCCGATCGCCCAAGGCGAACCGTCGTCAACTAAGTTATAGAGCCATCCGCCTGTCTCGGTTTGGTTTCGGCGAATCCACTGCTCTGCGCGTATCCATGTGTCTCGTGGAATATCAAGGCCCCACTGCTTCGCAGCATAGAGCGCGTAGATCACCATATTCATGTGTGCACCATCGGCAGTAAAACCGTACCCCCAACCGCCATCATCCCTCGGATCAGCAAACTCACTACCACTGATCGGGAGTTGCTTTTTGATTAATTGGTTCACAGCAAATTGGGTACGTTCTCTGTGTGCTTCGTCTTGGATTGCTACCAAGACTGGCACAATGACTGCATATTGGTAAACGGCGAATTCATTCCAATCCCGCGTCAATAGAAACTCTAAACCTTTCTTAACGGACGGGTGCGAAGGTGTATGTCCCGTTGCGAGCAAGGTTTGCAATGCCAGTGCCGTCTCCTGTGTTTGATCTTCACCGAAATTCCATACAGCCCCCGGCAGAAAGTTTTCAGCCAACCCTTTCAGACTCGCCTGACAGGTAATGCAGATTAAGATGAGTTGATTTTCAGTACCACATTGTAAACAGGTTCGGCTATGCTTTCCCTGCTGCGCCACTATCCAATCAACGCCTTTCGTTATGGCGTTTTGGATTTGTTCGGACGTGACAGAAGGGAACGTCCGCGAGTGCGCCACAATCGCTGCCTGTGCAACGTTATTTTCCGCATTCGCTTCCTCAATATGTTTGGTCCCTGGGGGGTTAACAACAGCGTAAATTTCCGTCTTGCCAGGGGGCGGTTGCCACTGCGCTTTCACCGTGCCGGTCTCTTTAGGTTTTAGTTCTATGATCACATCCTTACAGACGATTTGGAGCGGTTGCGTCGCCGGATCTCCCTCGTAAAGTTCAACAACGAGATCCTCGTTCATCGTCGGGGTGCCATCGCCAATGTTCTTCACCTCAACCGAAATGGTAATCTCTTCCCCTTCAATAGGTGTAGGGTTGGAAAAGGTAATACTGTTAATATCAACACGGAAATCTGGTAGTTGGGCGAATCCACTCGTGGCACACAATCCAACAACAAAAATTCCGATTGCAAATTTTAACAGGTGGTTCTGGCAATCTGTAGGTTGTCTCAAAAGGCGATACTTAATCATAATACACCCCGAATTTATCTATCAGAAAATTATAATCATACCCGCAAGTCGTCTCACAAGTAGACGAACGTAACGACGCAACCCGTGATGGTTCTGGATTAGTTCCCTTCCCAAAATCCGACCGAAACAGAGGAAGGTTGCGGAATAGGATTCGCGAAGAGTTTTGTTCCATTTGTAGAGAATTTACTGACTTCACCTGTGAATGTTGCGCCGAGCATGTCTGCGACCCAAATACCGTTATCTGAAGGTGAGAGACTTATCCCGACAACAGCCATACCCGCAGCAAATTCATTCATTTTCGTCCCATCTGCTGATAAGTTCAGCAGCATTGACTGTCCTGAAACTACCCATACACTCCCATCTTTTGGGTTGACACGCGGCGAAGTCGGACTCGGCATATCAAGCTTTACGAGTTGCTGACCGGTGGGTGAAATTCGAATGAGTGCGTTAAATTGGCTGTCAGCGACCCAAGCGTTTCCGTCGTAGTCAACTGTTACACCGGCCTTTGGCTCTCGCATTGTCGGCCCGGTTGCGATTTGAGTGCCGTTTGCATCGTAACGATTGATGGGACCGCGTGCATCCGCTATCCATACACTGCCATCCTTTGGGTTCACAGCGACATTGAATCGTCCGGTTTCTACGTTCGGATTACCCCCCTGTGGGATTACCTGTGCGAGAATCTGTTTCCCGTCACTTGACAACTTCGACACCCCGTTGAGCCATGCCACCCAGACGGTGCCGTCTGCTGGATTCACAGCGATCATATTTGGGCGTTCAATCACTGGTGCCTGTGTAAACTCACCTGTGGCTTGATCAAATCTAAAGACAGCATTCGATGCAGAAA
>VXXH01000826.1 GCA_009835515.1 Candidatus Poribacteria bacterium | reverse complement strand
AAACAGGGACATTCTAACCGTTTTAATACTTATTTTTATTTCAACGTTCTTTCTTCCTATCGTTTTTGCCCAAGACGCACATCAATGGCGTTTACCCGAAGGCGCAATGGAATGGTTCGGAAAAGGTCGTATTTACGATATGAAGTACGCTCCAGACGGCACGCGGCTCGCTGTCGCTACGACGCTGGGGATATGGATATACGATGCTACCACCTATCAACCCCTTCATTTTTTCAAGAAACACGAGGACCTTGTTGAACGTATCGTTTTCAGCCCGGACGGGAGTATCCTCGCAAGCGAGGAACGATTTGACAAAATCCATCTGTGGGATGTCAACACAGGAAAACATAAGTATAAACTTCAGCACCAAGGCGGTATCAAACATTTCGATTTCAGTGCGGATGGACAAACACTCGTGACATTAAGTATAACGGGTCCCTCCATAAATACCATTTTTTATCACGCAGACACGGGTACTGAAAAGCAGATCAAAAGTATGGATATGAACCACGTAGACTTTATTGAATCTTACCATACGACCTTCGACCGGAATAATAGTATACTGGCAACTGGGAGGTTGGACCACGCCATCAATTTGTGGGATCTCGCTAAGGGTGTACACAAGAAAACATTTAGAGGCCCTGGAAATGGTCTCGGTTGTCTCGCGTTCAGTCCGGATGGAAAAGTGTTGGCAAGCGGAGGTATAGACTGGAATCGTCTTCACGATGAAGAGGCTGTCCGTCGGGGTAACGGGACTCTCTATGTGTGGGACGCGGTGAAAGGAAAACGGAAACATAGCTTTTCCGATGACGATATATTTAGTATTCGTAGCGTCGCCTTTAGTCCAGATGGAAATCTATTGGCCAGTGGTGGTGAATTTGGACGTATCCACTTGGTGGATCCAAACACAGGCAAATACATGAAAAGACTTGAAGGGCATAGTAAAGAGGTTGTTGCCATCTCCTTTAGTGCGGATATGCGGACGTTTGTGAGTGGCAGTATAGACGGCACCCTCTATATTTGGGACATCGCTTCCGGCGAAAAAAAGCACACATTCGATGGATTTTTCAATCCGCTCACAAGTGATGGCAGTTTTGGCGTGAGTCCGGATGGCAAAACAATCGCTTTATGGGGCAGCGGTCAAGGGGTATGTTTATGGAATGCCACAGCGGGTGAACGTAGAAAAACGCCCATCAATAGTTCGTTTGGCGGGCACTATAGCCTCAGCGGTTCCCCGTACAATAAGGACGGAAATTTCATTGCGGCTAAGAAAACTTGGTGGTTCGTGTGGGATCGAGGCGAAGTGGAACCGACGGTTTTCACGTTACAATCTCCGTCAGGTATTTTGAGTTACGCCTTTCGTCCGGATAGAAATACAATCGCCATTGGGAATGTAGATGGGACCTTCCGAATGTTTGATATAAATAGACGAGACTATCAAAAGCAATTCATCGAGGCACACAAGGGCGGTGTCGTAGGGGTGGCATATAGTCCGGATGGCAAAACAATCGTCAGTGGAAGTGCGGATAAGACTATCAAATTGTGGGATGCGAACACGATGACAGAAAAGAGAGTCTTTTCAGGAGATATGGGTGCCCTCACAGATGTGGCGTTGCGTGCGGACTGGAAAACTATTGCGGCTGTCGATAACACAGAAACGATCCATCTGTGGGATATGGAGACAAGCACGCAAAAGAAGTTTCGCATAGCGCAGGGTGCGGGTATTATAAGTGTGGCGTTTAGTTCGGATGGGAAGCAGCTTGCGGTTGGTGGAACAGATGGTGCTGTTCATATTTTAGATGCAGAGTCAGGCGTATCTCAGCAGCGGTTCACAGGGCATAAAGCGCAGGTAAAGATTGTTGCGTTCGCCGCGGATGGGAAAGTGCTTGCGAGTCTGAGTGATGATGGTGTTCTCTTTTTGTGGGATGTTGCTGCCACAGAGTAGGCTATCAACGTTTGTAGTCGCGTAATTTTAATCGCCTTTGGTGTGCTTGGCGATAGAAAATAGATCGGATTTACTTACCCCAATGGCAAAATAAATTTTGGAGTCTTTTCAAATGAAAAACCTGATATCCATAGCG
Organism: Candidatus Poribacteria bacterium; assembly: GCA_009835515.1. Classification (GTDB taxonomy): domain Bacteria; phylum Poribacteria; class WGA-4E; order WGA-4E; family WGA-3G; genus WGA-3G. Next base: position 1,774 of record VXXH01000826.1, on the reverse strand, counting down.
AGAAAGATGAAAGATAAAATCTGTATCCCTATTGCACTCATTAGTATTTTCATCAGCTGCTTTTCGGTGTCCACCGGCTGTCACCCCGGCTTTGGGCATGTCAACATCGATTCGGGGTCAAAAGTGAGGCAGCCGACGTTTTATATGTCCGCGGATCCATATTTTCAAGGACGCTTGGACATTGAAACGATTATAGTTCGGAAAGCGAAACGTTCCGCTGAACTCAAAAAAGGTTCAGAGTTGAAAATACCACAAGGTACTTGGAAAATCCTTTGGGAACAGAAAGTCCCAAGCGGCGCTTGGCAAACGGTTTGGAAACTGGAACACAAATCTTCTAATTTTCTCCCTTACTATTATATGAATTGTCTCTTCGGGTGGCACCCGAAGCCGCCCGTGTCTTCTCTCACTTACGGGGAAGTACCACCGGGCTACCGAGAAGAGGTGAAAGCCGTTCCTCTTGAACCTGAAGAACTGTATAGCGTCTGGATAGATGAGTATAATTCTGCAAGATACCCAGGAACCCTGACGTTTATCATCCGTTTGAATGAGCAAGGTATTCCTGAGCGATTGGAATATCTCCCAGAAGAGTTTATCTCCTTCAATAGCGACGCATATTATTTAAGGCTCTATTAGCGTGGATCCCGGGAAGTCATCGGCACTTTCGCTCGGGGATCGGACAGGGTGAAATAGGTATGTTGATCGGATCGCACTGGATCGGAGGTTTTTATGTCTGTGCTGATACAGGTATTCAATAGGTGTATTATTGGTGTTCTCACGCTCGGGATGCTCGGGTGTGGATGTCTTTTTCCGTATACGCCGAACACGCTGCCGAATGTGTACGTGGAACTGTACAGTGAAGCGAACAACTTAAAACATATTGGTAAATACAGTGCGGCAGTTGAGAAGTATGAACAAGCCTTTAAAATTCGTCCGCGCCCCACCCAGATCATTGATGTCAGATTTCCAGCTTTACTCAAATACCAGATCGCTTTTTGCTACGCCAAATTGGCAGAAGCAGAAGGAGACGCACTCCTCTATACCAAGGCCGAGGCGGCGATCAGAGAAAGTTACCAAACTGCGATACTTCCGAATCATCAAGCACATATCCTCTATCTTTGGGGATATATCCTTTTCAAGCAGGGACGGTATGAGGAAGCCGGTGCCAAATTTAAGTCAATATCCATACCACGTGCAAGCCAGTACGGAGACACTGCTCGCCTGATGTGGGACAGCTCATACGCGTTGGGTAAAGCATATCTTGGACTGGATGATGAAACAGCAGCACGGCAAGCATTTAGACAACTTGATTCGCAAATTGATGCTTTCCTGCAAGATGATGGCTGGCCCCCAACCGTTGGAAGGGATATCTTGTATGCGCTGGGTAAAGCGTATCTGGAGTTGGGGGATGAAACCGCCGCGCGACGCGTGTTTACTATGCGTGAAGCACTCTTTTATACTGACCCGGAGGATAATCACCCGCATACCGGCGATGAGGTTTTGTATGCCTTTGGTAAAGCGTATCTCGAACTCGAGGAGGAAGCCGCCGCACGATTGGCATTTACGCAGCTTGAGGCACTCATTAAGACCTATCCGCATCCTTGGTACCTTTACGTTAGGACAGAAGTTTTATATGGGTTGGGTAAAGCATATCTCGAATTCGGAGATGAAACCGCCGCACGACGGGTATTTGCTCAAGTTGAAGAATTCATTAATACCTATTTTCAGAAGGGACGGCCCTATATTGGACCTGAGGTCCTATATGGTTATGGGAAAA
>VXXH01000121.1 GCA_009835515.1 Candidatus Poribacteria bacterium | reverse complement strand
TGTCACGGGTTCCCCTAACATTAACCCTTTTCCTGTAATTGTTATCTCGTTTTGAATTGTTTGCTGTGAGTCTGCCTTTTCCATTTTTTATGCGTTATCGGCTATCGGCTATCCTAAAATTTTTTAATGCACATCAGATTTCTCTTTCTGACTACTGATGGCTGATAGCTATTAACCGTGACAACTATCCCTTCGGTTTATTGTAAGCATGCCTAACGTTCACGAGAGGCACGCCGAATTTTTCGTATCATCCTGTTATGTTCTGAAAGCGTCTTTGAGAAGTGGTGTTTTCCTTCGCCTATTGCCACGAAATAAAAATAGTCTGTTTTTTCCGGGCGGAGTGCCGCCATCAGTGAATCAATGCCCGGATTGGCAATAGGTCCCGGTGGTAACCCCCTATGTTTGTATGTATTATAAGGCGAGTCAACACTCAAATCTGCTCTCGTTAAGAGTCGTTTTGGATTTCCTAAAGCGTACAGCACTGTTGGATCCGCCTGAAGCCGCCATTTTCGTTTAAGTCGATTATGGAAGACACTCGCGATCCGAGGGCGTTCCAATTTAGATTGCGCCTCCTTTTCGATCACAGAAGCAAGCGTCACGATTTCGTGCTGTGTAAGCCCTAAGCTTTCTGCCTCTTCATCAAATGTTTCGGTCCACCGCTGTTTAAATTCCTTGAGCATCATCTCAACAGCCTTTTCAACCGTTGTCCCTTTCGCGAACTTGTAGGTATTCGGGAAAAGGTAACCCTCTACGGTCTTATCTTCAAGTCCGTACCGTTTCAACAGGCCAGGCGATTCGGTGGCTTCCAGAAATGCCGCAGCCGTGCCGAAACCTGTTGTTTCCCAAATCTGAGCGATGGCAGGTGTCGTTAAACCCTCTGGAACTGTCAAACTAACGAGCGTAACCTGTCCTTTTTCAAATTCATCAACGATGTGCCGCAACGCCATATTGCGTCGCAACGCATAAGTGCCTGCGCGTAAACGTCTACCGGTTCCCCTATGTCGGACGATTATACGAAACGCATATTCATTCCGAATTAACTTTTCTTCGAGGAGTCGCTTTGCAATTGATCGCGAACTACTTCCAATAGGCACCTCGAAGTTAACAATCTCTTCCGAAGAGGTAGGAGGCGACATTAGGAATACCGCAATTGATACGCAGATGAGACAGAGCGTGCCGAGACCGCAGAATATCAATATGCTTATCTTAATTATTCGCTTTTTCTGTGTTGACCCCATGCGTTTTAATCGTAATTGTTGAAAGAGCTCAAGTCATAATACTTCACGTTCTGACGGAAAATCAGGCATTCGTATTATTAATGGATGCTGTAGATGCAGTCTCACGATCCTGATTCAGATAGTCAGTGAGAATGATCACTGCTGCGACCTCGTCAATGAGTTCTTTCTGTTCTTTTGTGTCCTTGTTAAGTTCTCGCAAAATCTCTTCAGCCTCAGCAGTTGTAAAGCGTTCATCCTGAAATTCAATCGGGATGTTGATGACACCCTCTAAACGTTGTGCAAACTTCTGAACTTTTTCCGCTTGTGGACCGATTGAGCCATCGAGTGAGAGAGGTAATCCGATAATAACACGTTCTACCTTATGGATGGAAATAAGGTCTGAGATAGCAATCAGATCGACCTTCCGATTTTTCCGGGTCAGCGTACACAGCGGATGTGCTGCAACACCGAGTTCATCGCTGAGGGCAACGCCAATGCGAACATCGCCAATATCTAATCCGAGTAAAACTGCCATAACGGTTCCCTTTTTATTTCGTATCGCCTGTTGATAGTTATAGTTGGCTAATTGACTGCTGAACACTGAATCAGAAGCGACCTGAACGTAAGATAGAGATTACCAATCCGAATCCGAAGAACGTTGCAGTTAAGTAACCCATAATACCGAGAAAGAACTTCCATTCCCAAAGCCCCACACCTTGTAGGATAATTGATGAGCCAACAATCAGGGAAGCGATGATCACGCTAAAGGCAATTCGGTTGATAACACGGTCAAATGCCTTAATTACTGCTTCAAGACTCAGATGCTCTAACTCAAATTTGAGAGAGCCGCGTTGTAATTTTTGTAAGATACGCCGTAATTGGAGTGGCATATCACGTGCCAGTTCCGTGAAATCTTCCACGGAATCCACGAGCTGCCGTTCCCAGCGTTTGGTTCCAACATTTTGGACAATGAATTGTGTGATATACGGTTGACTGAATTTCAAAATATCAAAATCTGGGTTCAGTTTCATCACAACCGATTCCATTGTCGCTACCGTTTTGCCGAGCATTAAAAATGCTGGCGGTGTATGAATTTGATGCCGCAGTGATGCATTAAAGACTTCGTGGATCAATTCACCGAGGCGCAGCCGACTCGGCGGCATATTGAAGTAACGTTGTAAAAAATCGTTCATTTCCAACTTCAATGCCGCTATGTCTGTCTCATCACCAAGGATCCCCATCCGAATGTAACTCCTGACGACAGCATCTGCATCTTTGGTTAACACAGCACTGAGCCAATTGCAGATGTGCCGTAACATATCGTCGCTTATCCTACCCACCATGCCAAAGTCTACTAAGCCGATCTTGCCATCTTCTAAAACGAAAACGTTCCCCGGATGCGGATCCGCGTGGAAAAATCCATCGTTTAGTACTTGTGTGTAGAATAGTTCCACAAGTACTTCAGCGAGTTCCACCCGGTTGAATCCCATCTCGTCCAATTGGTCAATCGCGTCAATCGGGACACCGTCAATGCGTTCCAACGTCAAGACACGACGGTTCGTGAATTCCCAATAAACTTTCGGGATCTTCACTTTCGGCGACTCCGAAAACCTATGATAGAAAGCATCAGTATTTGCCGCTTCGATCGTAAAATCAATTTCTTTCCGGACAGAACGCGAAAATTCACGGACAAGTTCAGTCGGTTTGAAGAGATGCATCTCCGGGTCCCGATTCTCAAGCCGTTCTGCTAACTCCATCAAGAGATTGAGGTCGGTCTGAATAATCGTTGCGACGCGCGGACGTTGGACTTTAACAACTACCGGCTCGCCTGTCTTTAATGTTGCTGCATGCACCTGGGCGATTGAAGCCGCCGCAAACGGATGTTGTTCGTATGTCGGGAAAACTTCCTCCAGCGGTCGGTTAAATTCTGTTTCGATGGTGGTGCGAACCTCTGAGAAATCAAACGGTTGGGCGTGTCGCTGCAGTTTCTGAAACTCAGTAATCCATGTTAATGCTTCCTCTTGCCCAACGAGTTCAGAGAGGATATCCACCCGGGTACTAAGGACCTGTCCTAATTTAACAAATGTGGGTCCCAACTCTTCAAACGCAAGTCTTAACCGTTCTGGAACGGATAGCAGTGTCGTCGAAGGGCTGTGATCTGAACCTTTTTTTTTCCTTCCGAGGTGCCACCATTTCGATTTCTTCTGAGAATGCGCGGCGTCCCTCACCTTTGGTACCAGCACCTTTTTGAACCTAAAACGAGTCGTCCGACCTCGCTCAAAGATTTGAGAGATAATATGTCCAAAGCCGTGTCTTGCGAAGACACTAACAATCTCAGGTAAGCGTTTCGCGCTTTTAAGTTTACGGTTCAGGTTCAGAATGCGCATGAGGTTTCATCTCTCTATAGATTTCCCGATTCCACTTTAAAATTTTACACGAAAAGTTGTGTGGAGTCAAGGAAAATCTCGCGAAGGCAAAAATTCCGATAGAGACTTGATAAATAACGCTAGCTTGTGCTATAATTTCGGCAAATAAAATAAAGGAAAGGTATCAAACAATGCAATTGCCTCTTGTGTTTAAAGAAGATAATCAAATGACTAACCATTATCTCTATTATGGTGATAATCTCTCGATTCTTCGGCAATATGTTGCTGATG